>JAYWDM010000176.1:0-6394 GCA_043779885.1 Betaproteobacteria bacterium
CTGAAATTGCTGCAACCGGCCACCAGCGGCACGACTGCCAGCAACGTTAACGCGAGCGTCCGCATGTCAGGCGCTCTTAATGCCGTGATCGAACCTGCCGTCGCGCAGAAACGCGCCGGTCTGGCACGCCACGCGCCGCGACAGCAGCATGCCCGTATGCGTTACGGGCAACTCGATGCAGTCACTTGCCGCTGCAAGCCGGGTTTCGGCAACCGTTACGGCGCCATCGTTAGGCGCCGGCAGATCGGGTGCGAAAACGCGGCCGAGTCCCACGCTCAGGGTGCCGGCAATGACGCCTATTTCACGGCCCGGAAAATGCCTTGGCCGGGTCGCATCGAGCCACTCGCGCATGCTGCGGCCGAGCGCGCGCGCGCCCCACGCGCTGCGGGCAAGCGCGCGCCCCGCATGACTGTCGCGATAAGGCGTGCCGAGCAGCACGACGCGTCCCGGCGGCAGCGCCGGCTCGCGTTCGAGCATGCGCAGGATGACGAGCCCGCCGAGACTGTGCCCGACCCAGTGTATGCGCGCCGCAACGAGCGTGCGCGCGAACTGCGCGAGCCGGCCGGCGTTCTCGGTCAGCGTGAGGCGCACCGACGGATACGAATAACACACCGGATCGAAACCCGCGCGTGCAAGATAGCGGCGCTGCAATTGCATCAGCACGCCGTGCACCCACAGGCCGTGGACCAGCACGGTGATTGCGCGCGCGGCGCTCACGTCGATGACTGCAGCCCCTCATCGAGATGGTCCGCATCGCCCCAGACCTCGCATTTCCACGCCGCCCCGTCAAAGCGGAAACGGTTGATACCGGCATTGACGAGAGGGAAGAAGCGCGGCTCCATCAACTCCATCCCGTACGCGGCGCGATAGACGACGTCGCACACGAGCCCGTGGGTAACCACCACCACGAGTTCGTTCGCGTGACGCGCGGCGATTTCAGCAAGGCAGGCGAGTGCGCGGTCACGGAAGGCAAGCGCGCTCTCGCCTCCCGGCACCACGTAATCGGCGTCGCGGCCCTTGAAGCGCGCGTAGGCCTCCGGATGCCGCTTCTGCATTTCCGGCCCGGTGAGCCCTTCAAATACGCCGAAGTGCCGTTCGCGCAGCGCCGGTTCGACGACCACCGTATGGCCGGTCACCTCCGCGATGGCGCGCGCGGTGACGAGGGCGCGCCCGGAGTCGCTGCTGTAGAGCGCGGTAAAGTCGAACTCCGGCATGCGTTGCGCGAGCAGGCGCGCCTGCTGCAAGCCCCGGGCGGAAAGCGGGCTGTCCGTCTGGCCCTGCATGCGGCGCTCGAGGTTCCACACGGTTTCGCCATGCCGGATCATGATGAGGTGGGACGTGATCATGAATGAAGGGTGACGGGTGAAGGGTGAAGGGTGACGGGTGAAGGGTGAAGGGTGAAGGGTGAAGGGTGAAGGGTGAAGGGTGGAACCCGGTGGAGAGGATTCGTTCGTCGCCTCACGCAGTTGAGCCAGTCGTATTTTACCTGTTAAGCGCCATACTCGGCCGCATCACGCTTGGCCATGCCCCTGCCGCCCGCGACCTTCATCCTCGACACACTGGTCGTCGCCGCCGCTTACGTTGTCTTCGGCATGACCGGTTTCGGCTCGACCATCATCGTGGTGCCGCTGCACGTTGTGAGCGGCGGATCGCTCATCGTCCGCGCATAGGCTTGAGGCCGTTCGCCTGCAAATAAAACGGCCGTCCGACCTTGCGGTCAGACGGCCTGCGCTGGTGGCAATTACGAAACCGGATGCCTATCCGCGATCGCTCGATCTACTTCTTCCTGCCCTCGACACGCGCTGCTTTTTCGTCCTTGTGCAATTGCTGCCTGTCCTGGCGCAATTGCTGTTTGTCCTTTCGCATCTCCGCGCGGTCGGCCTTCAACTTCTCGCGGTCGGCCTTCATCGCCTCCTTGTTGCCTTGGTCGGCTTTGAGCTTTTCGCGATCCGCCTTGATCGCCGCGGCATCCTGCTTCACTTCCTTGCGGTCGGCCTTGAGTTTTTCGCGATCGGCTTTGACCGCGTCCCTGGCCGGCGTCGGCGCCTGCGCCATGGCCGGCAGCGTGAACAGTCCGGCAATCACCGCGGCAACAATGCTGTGGGTCAATTTCATGTCTCTCTCCCGTTGATGGCAGCGGAATATTCCGCCTGAGCCCAATAACGTTCGGGCGCACCGCCAGTTGACCCGGCATGCGGCGCTAAGCGCGTGAAATGAATTCGCCGATGCGTTTCACGCCCTCCGCCAGCACCGGTATCGAATTGGTATAGGCAAAGCGCACATGATGCGCTGCGGCATTCACGCCGAAATCCGCGCCCGGCGTAATGGCGACGCCCGCATTTTCAAGCAGGTCGCGCGCGAATGCGAAGCTGTCCGTCGTCAGTGCGCTGCAGCCGGCGTAAATGTAAAAAGCACCCTGCGGGATGACCGGAATGTGAAAACCGAGTTCGCGCAGCGCCGGCACCAGAAAATCGCGGCGCGCTTTGAATTCGGCGCGGCGCGCCTCCAGTATTGCAATCGTCGCGGGATCGAACGCCGCGAGTGCCGCGTGCTGCGCGGCCGTCGGCGCGGAGAGATAAATGTTCTGCGAGAGCTTGTCGAATTCGCGCACGTAACCGTCCGGCACCACCATCCAGCCCAGGCGCCAGCCGGTCATGTTGAAGTATTTCGAAAAACTGTTGATCACGAAAATCTCATCGCTGAATTTAAGCGCGGTCGTATAGTCACCCTCATAGACCAGCCCGTGGTAGATCTCATCGACGATCAGGGCGCCGCCGCGCTCGCGCACGGCCGCCGCGATGGCGCGCAGCGAGTTTTCGGGCATCAGCGTGCCGGTCGGATTCGACGGCGAAGCGGCCATCACCGCTTTGGTACGCGGCGTCCAGTGGCGCGTGACCATTTCCGGCAAAAGCTGCCACGCGCTTTCCGCGCCGACCGCGACTTCAGCGGGCACCCCGCCCATCATGCGCACGAAGTTGCGATTGCACGGGTAACCCGGATCGGCCATCAGGACTTCGTCCCCCGGATCGATCAGCACGCCGATCGCGAGCAGCAGCGCGCCCGAAGCGCCGGACGTGATGATGATGCGCGAGGCGGGCACGGCAACGCCGTAGCGCTCGTCATAGAAACGTGAAATCGCCGCGCGCAGCTCGGGAATGCCCAGCGCGGGCGTATAGAACAGTTTGCCGGACTCGATCGCGCGGATGCCGGCGTCGCAGATCGGCCCGGCGGTCGGAAAATCGGGCTCGCCGATTTCCATATGCACGATGCTGCGCCCCCCGGCTTCGAGCTCGCGCGCTCGCGCGAGGAGTTCCATTACGTGAAACGGCGCGATTTCGCCGATGCGCCGTGCAAGCGGCGGCCTGCTCACGCTGCCCCCGCCTCCGCAGCGATCGCAAAAGCGCTTTGAAGCCGCAGATAAACGCAGATAAACGCGGATAAATTCAAAAACAGCAACCCAAAAAAAGCCTCAGCCACAGAGCACAGAGAACACAGAGAAATGCCCAAAAACATAAATCCATCGCATAGTTCTTGCTCGTTTTTCCCCTGTGACCTTTGTGGTTTGCATTTGGTTTTCCTCTGCGTTTATCTGCGTTTATCTGCGGCTAATTGCTGTTTTTGTTTCTTGTAAGGGTTTCTCGATTATTTCTTATGCTTGCGTTTCGCGCCACCATCAGGCGCGGCGTTTGAACCAACGCGCCCGCCGTCAGCCGATACGCTCATAGTTAAACCCGGCGCCGACCCACGCATCGAGTCCGCCTTCAAGCGGCCGCACGCGCGTAAAGCCGCGGTCCATCAGCAGGCGGGCGACACGCGCCGCGCTGGCTTCGTTCGGTCACGTACAGTACACGATGATGTCGCGATCGGGCGGCAGTTCCGCGATATGCGCATCGAGATTCTCGAGGTCTACCGCTATCGCGCCGGGCACCCGCCGCGGATCGATTTCGCGCGCCGAAACGCTGCGCACGTCGACTACAACCGGCGCCTGTCCATCCTCCATCATGCAATGCAGATCGGCAACCGAAACGCGCGCCATGCGCAGCACGTTGAAAAAACGCCGGCGCTCCCACCACTTGACGGCGATGAACAGCGCCAGCGCGCTCACGAGCAGAATCAGCGCATACCCGCCCATTTCCGCCAGTTTGTCCAGGGTCCAGTCGATCTGGCGGTAGAACAGCATGCCCGCGCCCGCGGCAAGTCCCGACCACAATGCCGCGCTCACCGCGCTGTAGCCGAGAAACGGCAGCAGCCTGATGTGCAGCGCACCGGCGAGCGGCGGCGCAACCGTGGCATAACCCGGGACGAATTTCGCGAATATCAGCGACGCCGCGCCCCAGCGCATGAAGCGCGTTTCGGTCTGCCGCACGCACGAGTCGGGCGAAATGGAAATGCGGCAAAGCAATTGCAGCACGCGCAGGCCGAAAATGCGCCCGGCCACATACCAGATCACGTCGCCCAGCAGCGACGCCACGACCGCTACCAGGATGATCATGGGCAACGACAAGCCCGCGGTGACCGTCAGCGCGCCCGCCACCAGCAGCGTCGGCACCGCCGGCACCGGCGCGCCGGCCTGCAGCAGAAACACATTCAGGAACACCAGCACGAGCCCGTATTGCGTTATCAGTGCGGTCAGGTGTTCCGTCATGAATTATTCCCGTGCCGATGCCTCGCGACAGGACGTTCCCGCAAGGCGGGGCCGCGTCATTCCCTGATCGATTCCACCTGGATGCGCAGCGTGACTTCGTCGCCGACCGCCGGCACATACTTCGTCATGCCGAAATCCGAGCGCTTCAACCTGCCCGTCACCTCCGCGCCGCAATCCTCCTTCTTGTAGAACGGATGCGGCGCGCAGACCACGCGCGCGATCGCCAGCGTCAGCGGTTTGGTCACGCCCAGCAGCGTCAACTCCCCTTCAGCGCTGGCCGGCGCATCGCCGTTGAATTTCACATTTCTGGATTTGAACGTCATGGTCGGGAATTTCTCGACGTTGAAAAAATCCGGCGAGCGCAGGTGCTCTTCCAGTTTCGCGTCGCCGGTGCCGATCGACGCGGTCTGCACCGTGATCTCGATGCTGCCGGTCTTCGCGGCGCGGTCGAGCACGATCCGGCCCGCGGTCTTGTTGAACTGCCCGTGATGCGTGGAAAAGCCGAAATGGCTGATCTCGAAACGCGGAAACGTGTGCGCCGAATCCAGGGCGTAGCTGTCGCCGGCGATGGCAGGCGCATTGCAGGCCAGCGCAGTAATTGCCGCGAGCGTCAGATTACGCAATGCGTGCTTCGGTGGAGATGTCATGTGTCGTTTCCTTTCCAGTCAAAAAGCGCAAATCGAAATATGCGTAACGGGCACTGTCACACCAGATCGAAGAGCAGGATTTCCGCATCCTCGCCGCGCTCGATCGCGACCGCGGGCTCTCCGCTGATCTTCAGGGCGTCGCCGGCGGCAAGCCGCTGGCCATTGACCGTGACGTTGCCGCGCGCGACGTGCACGTAGGCCTTGCGCCCGGCGGCGAGCGGATGGTCCGCGCGTTCATCGAGATCGATCAGCGCGGCATACACCGCCGCATCCTGATGGATGTGGACCGCGCCGTCGCGGCCGCCGTTTGCCGCGATCAGGCGCAGCCGTCCGCGCCGCAACGCGGAAGCGAAGTGCTTTTCTTCATAACCCGGCTCGATGCCGGTGACGTTGGGCTCGATCCAGATCTGCAGGAGATGCGCGCGTTCGTCAGGCGACGGATTGAATTCGCTGTGCTGCACCCCTGTGCCCGCGCTCATGCGCTGCACGTCGCCCGCGCGGATGATCGAACCATTGCCCATGCTGTCCTTGTGCTCGAGCGCGCCTTCGAGAATATAGGTGATGATCTCCATGTCGCGATGACCGTGCGTGCCGAAGCCCTGGCCCGGCTCCACCACGTCCTCGTTGATCACGCGCAGGCTCCCGTAACCCATATGCTGCGGGTCAAAGTAATCGGCGAAAGAGAAGCTGTGGTAGCTGTCGAGCCAGCCGTGATTGGCGTGGCCGCGATCGCCGGCTTTGCGAATTTCGATCATGATAATTTCCAGGTCACCTGCATGGCTTTGCACAACGTCGCAACAACAGGTCCAATATACGGTCGACGCGCCGCGTTTCAAGCCAAAAACGGCAGTTGAGCCGCGGATAAACGCAGGTAAAAATACAGGGCGCCCCGCTGCCGAATGTTAGGTCCATTGAACTTATCTGCGTTTATCTGCGTTTATCTGCGGCTAAGCGCTTTTTCCGGGCTTCATTCGGCGCGCGGCCGGTTCAGTCCGCGCGCGCACCCGATGCCTTCACGACTTTCGCCCACTTCGCGGTTTCCGCGCGGATGAAATCGCCGAATTCGCCGGGCGTGCTCACCGTCGGCTCGAAATCGCTGGCG
>JAYWDM010000177.1:0-6376 GCA_043779885.1 Betaproteobacteria bacterium
GGGATCGGCTTGTCGAGGCCGTATTCCTTCTTCAGCGTATCGATCAGGTCCTGTGAAGCGTCCGACGGCACGATCGCGTTCAGCGGATTGCCCGGCGCGATGTAGACGAGCGAGAAGCACACCGCGCTGACCGCCAGCGCGATCGGAATCGCGTAGGCGAGACGCTTGAGGATATAGAAGAACACGCGCGGTCAGGCGCGCACCGGGGCCGCGCGGCCCCGGCGCAGCGGCCCGGCTATGGGGCCATCGTGATGGACGAAAAATTCTGGAACCAGTTCTGCGCCTGCACGAAGCCCCTGACCTTCGGGCTCATCGCGCGGGAATTCACGTCATGGGTGATGTCGATGAACAGATCCTCGTTCACGAACTTCTCGTGGATGGTCTGCAGCGCGCGCCCCTGATCCTTGGGGTCGAAGGTGTTCTTCGCCTTGGCAAACAGGCTGTCGATTTCCTTGTCCTGGTACCAGCCCCAGTTGGTCCCCTTGGGAGTGACGAGGTCGGACTGGAAATGCCGCACGAACGCG
Source organism: Betaproteobacteria bacterium (assembly GCA_043779885.1). Classification (GTDB taxonomy): domain Bacteria; phylum Pseudomonadota; class Gammaproteobacteria; order Burkholderiales; family SG8-41; genus PALSA-1004. Next base: position 525 of record JAYWDM010000177.1, read on the forward strand.
GTAAACGGGTCCTGCACGTAGTACGAGTAGTTCATCGCGACGGTGCCGCGCGAGGACGGGTCCTTCGCGCCGGCGCGCCAGGCGTTGATCAGCGTGTTCCATTCCAGCACTTCGAGCTCCACCTTGATGCCGACCTCGGCCAGGTTCTGCTGCACGAATTCGTTCATCGGCAGGGGCTGCATCATGCCGGAGCCGGAAGACGGGATGAGAACTTTGAGCATCAGCGGCTTGGCGCTGGTGTAGCCCGCTTCGGCGAGCAGCTTCTTCGCCTGTGCCGGGTCGAACTTGTGCATGACCGGCTTGCCGAACCACTCGTGCCCCGGCGGCATGAAGCCCTTGGCCGGAATCGACAGGCCGCCCAGGAGCTTGTTCAAGCCTTCGCGATCGATGGCGAGGTTGACCGCTTATCTCACGCGGGCATCGTTGAACGGCGAGCCTTCAAGGCGCGACACGTGCCACACCCAGGTGTGCGGATAGACGTTGGTAACAATCTGGAAGCCGGCGGCCTTCAGGCTGGGCACCGCGTCCGGCGCCGGCGCCTCGATCCAGTCCACCTGCCCCGAACGCAGCGCGGCGACGCGCGTGTTCGCCTCGGGCAGCGGCACTATCACCAGTTTGTCCAGTTTCGGAATGCGCGTCTTGTCCCAATACGCTTTGTTCGGGACCATTTCAGCGCGCTCGCGCGGCGTCCATGCCACCATTTTCCACGGGCCGGTGCCCGAGGGCGTCTTGGCGTAGGCGTCCCAGCTCTTGCCCATCTTCTCCCAGTGCGCGGGCGAAGACAGCATGATCCAGCTCAACTGGTACGGCAGAAACGCGTCGGGATCCTTGGTGATGATCTCGAGGGTGTATTTGTCGAGCGCCTTGTAGGACCCGATGGACGGGATGCGTGAGCGGCGCTGCGCGGCCTGCTTGGGATCGAATTGCGGCGACTTGTCATTCAGGAGTTTGTCGAAATTCCACACCGCGGCCTGGGCGGTGAATTCGGAACCGTCGTGGAACATCACGCCTTGGCGGATCTTGAGTATCCACTTGTTCCTGTCCTTGGCGTCCACCGCCCAGCTCGTTGCCAGCCCGGGCACCAGAACCGAAGGCTTGGTCGCGGACGTGAGGTCCCACAGCACCAGCGCGTCGTAGACGGTGTAGCCGGGGAAACGCTGGCCCTCGCCGCCGTTATCAGGCTGGCCGGAGGTGAGCGGGATGTCCGCAGCGGTCATGCCTATGCGCAGCGTGCCCTGCGCAAGGGCGGACGGCGCATGCAAACTGACCGCGAGCAAGAATGCCGCGGCAAACAGGCGGGCTATGGGCATGGAATCTCCGGTGGTGAAAGCGATTAAAGGATACTGCGGACAGTTCCGTTACGGGCGAGCACACAGTGTGCCAAGCGCAAACGAACATCAAACCGCCGGGGAAACTGCGCCAAATGCGCCGATAAACGTTCGCCATCACCGCAAGCCTGCCACCGGAAGCGCGGGACGCGCTATCTTGGTGCGGCCCGCGCACAATTTGGTGCGCAACTAGGCAGGGCCAGTGGCGCCAGGGACGCGGGCGTGATACCGGATATGCCGTCCCGATCGCGCGCACAACCCGCTCACGCCAATAAATCGGCTACCGCAGCCGCCACGACGTGTGTCGCCTTGCGCAAATCTTCGAGCACCAGATTTTCATCCGCCTGTTTGGCGTTCGACTCCAGCACGGTACGCGGACCCGCTCCATACAGCACGATGGGACAGCCGTGCTCGCCATAAAGTCGCGCATCGGTATACAGCGGCATGCCCGTGGCCGGAATTTCTTCGCCGAGCACGCGTTTGGCGTGCCGCTGCAACGCCTGCACCAGCTTTTCGTGGCCCGGCAGCGGTTTTAGCGCGTTGGAGAGCAGCAGGCGGCGGATGTCGACGCGGATGCCCGCGTGCTCTTTGCCGACGCGTTCAATCAGCGCGCGCAGCGCCGCTTCCACTTCTGCCGGGTTCTCCTCCGGTATCATGCGCCGGTCCAGCTTGAAGGTGACTTTATCCGGTACGACGTTGGTGTTGATGCCGCCCGCGATGAGGCCGACGTTAAGCGTCGGATGCGTGATGCCTTTTACCCTGGAAGTCACCTGCCGATAGCCGGCGGCCGCCGCATACAGCGCATTGAGCATGGCGACCGCCGCTTGCAGCGCATCGTTGCCCGTTTCCGGCATCGCGCCGTGCGCCGCCTTGCCGTGTACCGTAACTTCGAGTTGCAAACAGCCGTTGTGCGCGGTGACTACCGAGTACGCAAAGCCAGGGCCGATCGCGTAGTCGGGGCGGGTGAGTTTTTTCTCGTACAGCCATTGCGGCCCGGCAAGGCCGCCGAACTCTTCATCGTAGGTGAAATGCAGTTCGACCGTGCCGTTGAGCTTCGCGCCCTCCCCGGCGGCGTGACGCAAAGCGTCGAGCGCAAAAGTAAATGTGGCGATGTCGGACTTCGACACGGCGACGCCGCGCGCGTACATGCGGCCGTTGTCGACCACGCCTTCGTACGGCGGCCGCGTCCAGCCCTCGCCGGGCGGCACGACGTCGCCGTGCGAGTTCAATGCGATCGTGGGTCCGCCGGCGCCAAATTTGTGGCGCACGATAAGATTGGTCACGCTGCGCATGCCGTAGGCGCGCAGAAATTCGCCGTCCACCGGATGACGTTCGACTGTAAAACCCAAATGCGCCAGCAATTCGGCGGCTTTTTCCGCGGCGGGCGCGTTGTCGCCCGGCGGCGTGTCGGACGGCACGCGCACGATCTCACGCAGAAATTCGATTTGCTGCGCGTGATGTTCGTCGATCCAGCGGCCGAGGCTTGCGGCCTGCCCCGCATTCATGGACATGGCCGGCAGTATAGCGGCAGCGCGCTCACGACCCGCCGCGAAACAAGGAGTAACCCCACGGCGTCATCTTGAGCGGCAGGTGGTAATGCTGCGCGGGATCCGCCAGCCCGAATTCGAACAGCACCGACTCGAGAAACGCCGGATCGGGCACGGCAATGCCGGCGCCACGGTAATAGTGGCCGATTTCGAACCGAGCGGCGTAGCGCCCCGCAGTCAGCACGCGCGTCAGCAACTCGGCGTCGTCGTAATGACCCTGCGCACTGATCGCGCCCAAGCTGATCCGCTTAAGACCGCCGGCGTCGACGCTGAACACTTCGACCGCCATGCCCGCCGCGGGCACGCCGCGCGAAACGTCGATCACGTGGATGGAAATCCCGGCCATTGCCGCGCCTAGTTAAGCTTGGCGCCCGACGCCTTGACGGCCGGCCCCCAGTCGGTCACCTGGTCCTGCACGAACCTGGTGAATTCCGCGGGCGACATCTTGCGTCCGGTAACGCCCAGGTCGTCGAGGCGCTTGATCATGTTCGGATCGGCGAGCACCTGCGCCATCACGGCATTGAGCTTGTCGACGGCCGGTTTCGGCATTCCGGCCGGGCCCGAGATGCCGAGGAAATTATCGGCCACCAGTTTCTTCTGGCCGACCTCGATGACAGTAGGCACGTCGGGCGCAAGGGCCGCGCGCGTCGCCGAAGTCACCGCGATCGCGCGCAACTTGCCGTCCTTGATGAGCGGCACGTTTTGCGTGAGCGTGTCGATCGCCATTTTCAGGGTGCCGGAAAAAAGATCGAGGTGCATGGGCGAAGAGCCGCGGTAACCGATGTGCTCCATTTTCAGGCCGAGATCCTTCTTCATCGTCTCGCCCACGATGTGTCCGATCGAACCGATGCCGCCCGAGCCGTAGTTGACCGGATTGGGCTGCGCCTTGATCCACGCGACCATTTCGGCAAAATTCCTGGCCGGCACCGAAGGGTGCAGCACGAACACGTTCGCCACCGAACCGATATAGCTCACGTGGGTGAAACTTTTCATCGGGTCATAAGGCGGCGCGCTCAGCATGAACGGCGACAGGCTGATCGGCGCGCTGTTGGAGAGCAGCAGCGTATAGCCGTCGGGCTGCGCTTTGGCGACGATGTCCGCGCCTATCGTGCCGCCGCCGCCGGGACGGTTGTCGACGATGATCGTCTGACCGAGTTTTTCCTGCAGCGGGCCCGACAGGAGCCGCGCCACGATGTCGGACGATCCGCCGGGTGCAAAAGTGATGACCACGCGTATCGGCTTGGCCGGCCAGGTTTGCGCAGCGGCGGCGCCGCTGAAAAATGCGAGGCCGAGTGCTGCAATCAAGAATGCTTTGCGTACGGGTTTCATGCGATGGACTCCTGGGTTAGCTGCCGCGATAGGTTGAATAGCTCCACGGCGATACCAGCAGCGGGACATGGTAGTGCGCGGCGCTATCGGTGATGGCGAAGCGTATCGGAATGACGTCGAAAAACGGCGGATCGGTAAGTTCCACGCCGCACGCCGCAAAATACGTGCCGACGTGAAATGCCAGTTCGTAGCGGCCGGTTGCGAAAGCCGCCTCGGCGAGGACCGGCTGGTCGGTGCGGCCATCGCGGTTGGTGTGCAAAGTCGCGACCAGCCGCGCGCTGCCGTCGCTTGCAAACAACCTGAATTCAATGCGCACGCCGGCCGCGGGGCCGCCGCGTACCGTGTCCAGCACGTGGGTGGTAAGACGTCCCATCGCCTAGACCGCGCGCGGCGCGGCGGGCGCGCATATTGCGTCCAGCCGCAGCCGCGTAATCGTGTAAACCTCGTTCAATGCAGCCGCACGTTCGGCTTCGGCATCGCTGGCCAAGCGCCGCTCGAAAGCCGCGAAGATCCCCTGCTTGGTGTGATTACGCACCGCAATGATAAATGGATGCCCGAATCGGGTGCGATAGGCGCGGTTGAGTTCGCCGATGCGGGTCATTTCGACCGCGGTCAGACGATCCAGTCCTGCGCTGGCCTGCTCCGCCTCTGATGCGTCTGTCATGTCACCCGCGACGGCTTCGCGGCCGGCAAGTTCGGGGTGCGCGCACAGCAACTCAAGCTGGCGTGCGGGCGCGGCGCTGCGCACGACGGCCGCCATTGCCGCGTGCAGCGCTGCGACGCTGGCGAACGGACGCGCATCCCAGGCCGCCTGTGCCACCCACGGGGAATTCTCGAATATGCCGCCGAGTGCGGCAACGAATGACGCCGGGTCCATTCGATTCACAGTCTCAATATCCATCGGGCGCCGGGCGGGAGCAGTTGAAGCCGCACTGGAAAAACGTGACAGCAGGATTGTATACAGTTTTCTGCAGGCGCATGCACGCAGCCGCATAATCCGGACGCAGCGGGAAATCCAGATGCGCTGTGGGCGACAGGTGATTGGCGGATAATATACATTCATATTCTCCAACATACGCAATAACTGTGCCCATCAGGCTCGGCCATCACCGTTGCATTGTTGCGTAACGATTCCTGCGGGTAAACCGGACTATGCAGACACGCGGACACCAGTGGCGCGCGCGCCATAAGAGGCTGGAAGCCGTACGTGACGACTGGCGGGCGGCGGCGTGAACGGCGGCATCGATGCGCCGCGTGTGCTCGAGCGCATTAACGCGCTGGCGGGCTGTTCGGCCGAGGACGGCGCGCTAACGCGCGTATTCCTGTCGCCGCAGCACCGCGCCGCGAACGAACTGGTTGCCGGCTGGATGCGGGAAGCGGGCCTTGCGCCGCGCAACGATGCGATCGGCAACGTGGCCGGTCGCTACGAAGGCGAACGGCCCGGGCTGCCGTGCCTGATGCTGGGTTCGCATCTTGACACCGTGCGCAATGCCGGCCGCTTCGACGGCATGCTCGGCGTCGTTGCCGCCATCGAATGCGTCGCGGCCCTGCACCGTGCCGGAACGCGCCTGCCATTTGCTGTCGAGGTTATCGGTTTTGCCGACGAAGAAGGCGTACGCTTTCAGTCGACGCTGCTCGGCAGCCGCGC
>JAYWDM010000178.1:0-6367 GCA_043779885.1 Betaproteobacteria bacterium
TTCTCGACCTTGCGTGGCGAGTGGTGCTGCGGCGGCACGAAAATATGCGGCTTCGCCATCGACGTGCGGCCGATGTAGTGAATCATCGTCGTGCCGCCGTGCCCGACCCACGCGCGCTCGATCATGTTGCCGAGCTCGCGTTCGGTGAGCCCGGCCCGGGTGCCGTCCACCAGAGCGGCAAGGCCGGCGTCCGTCAGCGCCGCGCCAATTCTCAGCCAGTCGATTTCCTCTGCGGACTTGATGGTGCGCAGCCGGATATATTCCGCATCGAGCCCGACCAGCGTGAAGTGCTCTTCGAGCATGCGCCATTTCGACACCACCAGCGGCCCCATCACGCCGACCCGTTTCGCACCGCGGCGTTTCAGTTCCGCGATGGTTTTCTGGATGCCCTGATGTTCGCCCCAATGCACGTCGACGTCGCGTGCGATCTTCCTGCCGAGCGGAAAGTGGTTGTACCACTCCATGAACATCGTCATCTTCACGCCGGGGCGGAACACCACGTACGCTTCGACGGAACCCGGCCACGACGTGACCCATTGCGGCGCATTGCCGGTGCGATGGTCGGTTACCACCAGCAGGTGATCGACACCGGCTTTCTCCATGACTGCGCCGAGGAGTTGGTGCCGGCGCGCGTATTCGGCGTCTGAAAAGCGCGGATATTCCTGCGCCATGATCGCCGCGAGGCGTGGTTCGAGGTTCAGACTGTTTGATTCGGATTTACCCATAACTCATCTCCCATTGCCCATCACTGCTTTTCCTCAAACCACGGATACGCACTCGTCACGCTCGCGGGACCGGTCGGTTGCGAGGGCACCACCCATGACGGATTCAACTGCGCGAGCGAAGTCACGCCCATCAGGCCCAGCGCAGTGCGAATTTCGATGTCCATCAGCTCGAGCATGCGCACGAGGCCCGCTTCGCCGCCGGCGGCGAGCGCCCAGCCGAGGAGCTTGCCCACACCCACCGCGCGCGCGCCCAGCGCAATCGCCTTGACCACGTCCGTGCCGCGCAGCACGCCGCCGTCGTACAGCACCTCGGCGCGGCCATCCACCGCGTTGACGACTTCGGGCAGAACGTCGATGCTCGCCTGACCGTGATCGAGCTGGCGTCCGCCGTGATTCGACACATAAACGACATCCGCGCCGTGCTCGACCGCCATGCGCGCATCCTCGGCTGTCGCGATGCCCTTGACGATCAGCGGCAGCTTCATGCGCTCTTTCATCCAGATCAGATCGTTCCAGCACAGGCTTTGCTGAAATTTCGGATCGCCGAAACCATCGCGCACGGCGGCGCGGCTGATGATGTCGCGCTCGCGGCGGCCGTAGTAATTGCGGTCGACCGTCACGCACAATGCGCGGTAGCCCGCTGCCTTCGCGCGGTCGAGAATGTCTTCGATCCATTGATGGTCGCTGCGCACGTAGAGCTGAAAAATCAGCGGCTCGCTCACCGCGGCGGCGGTTTCCTCGATGCCGGGCTTCGCCGCCGTGCTGATGAAGGCAGTCGTGCCGCACGCAATCGCGGCCCGCGCCACCGGTATTGCCCCAAGCTGCGGATTGACGAAACCGACGAATCCGCCAACGGGCGCCATGAATACGGGCAACGCGAGTTTTTTGCCGAGGAGCGTGGTCGAGATATCGATATCGACGACGTTGACCAGCACGCGCTGGCGCAACGCCAGGCAGTCGAGGGCAAAACGGTTGCGCCGCAATGTCGTTTCAGAGTCCGACCCGCCGGCGAGGTGATTCCACAGATCCGGCGACAAATTGCGCCGCGCGGCGAACACGATTTCCTGCAGCGACAGGAATTCGGGCGCCACGGGTTTACGCACTCGCCGCCGTACCGGATGCGCGCGCGCGTGCGCGTTGCGGGTGGATTTGCGGGGCGGACGTTTCAGCTTGGCCATGGGTATCCTTGCAGTGCATTTCAACACGAGGGTAGCGCAGGCGACGACTGTCAGATGCCGACGCCCTTCAGCACGTTGGGCCCGTAACGCGCGCCGGCGCCCGCTCCCGGCGCGAATATCCTGCCGAGTTCTTTTGCCTCGTCCGCGGTCAGCGCAACATCGACTGCCGCGACGTTCTGTTCGAGATTGTGCGCGTGGTTGGTGCCGGGTATCGGCACGATGTCGTCACCTTGCGCCAGCAACCACGCGAGCGCGAGTTGCGCGCTGGTGACGCCTTTTTTTGCCGCCATGGCGTCGAGTTGCGCAACGAGCGCGACGTTACGCGCAAGATTCTCCGGATGAAAGCGCGGATGATTGCGCCGGCGATCGGTCGGCGGCATGTCGTCGACGGTCTTGATCGTGGCCGTCAACAATCCGCGTCCCAGGGGCGCATAGGCGACGTACGCAATTCCCAGTTCGCGGCAGACCGGCAGTATCTCCGCCTCGCAATCGCGCGACCACAGCGAATATTCGGTTTGCAGCGCCACCAGCGGGTGCGTCTTGTGCGCGCGTCTCAGCGTGGCGGGTCCGGCCTCGCACAGCCCCAGCCAACGCACCTTGCCCTGCTCGACGAGCCGCGCCATCGCGCCCACTGTCTCTTCGATCGGCGTGTTCGGATCGACGCGGTGCATGAAATAAACATCGATCTCGTCGACCCCCAGTCGCTTCAGGCTGGCCTCGCACGACTCATGCACGTAGGCGGGTGTGCCATTGGTGGCCTTCCTGCCGTCGGGCAGATCGATATTGCCGAACTTGGTCGCGATCAGCGCTTTATGCCGCCGGCCCTGCAACGCGCGCCCGATCAGCACCTCGTGGCGGGTTTTCCAGTAGAGATCGGAGCTGTCGAAGAAATTAACGCCGAGATCGAGCGCGCGCCGCACCGTCTCGTTGAATTGCGCTTCAAGCGGCGTCGCGAACTGCACCGGCTGATTGCCGCGCCCCAGGCCGATGGCGGATACCATGGGTCCCGTTTTGCCCAAACGCCGGTATTTCATCGCATGATCCTCCGCGCTGCGCCGGCATGTTCCGGCTTATGACAAGCCATCGGCGACATCGACATGCTCGCTTTTCAGTTCGACGCCCGAGGCGCGCGCCTGCAGCAGCAGCAATTGCGAGAAATCCTGGTCGTAGCCATGACCGATCAGTGTCTGCACCATATCGCGCGTGATCGCGGTCAACGGCATCGGCACGCCGTGCTCCCTGCCCGCGCTCAAGCCCAGATCAAGGTCCTTCCGAAGCAGCTCCGGCGTAAATGTCACGTGAAAGTCCAGGTTCGAGAGCGCCGGCGTCTTGTAGCGCGTGAACATCGAACCCATCACGCTCTTGTTGAGAAAATCGAGAAACGCGTGCCGCTGCATGCCGGCCTTTTCCGCGAGCACCGTAATCTCGCACAGATTCTGGATCACCACGCCGAGCATGACGTTGTGGCAGATCTTCGCGATGCGCGAGAGTTCGCCATCGCCGACGTAGCTGACGCCCTGGCCGATCGACTCGAGGTACGGCGCAACCGCGTCGAATGCGTCCCTCGGGCCCGACGCTACCACCGTCAGCTTGCCGGCCTTGATCACTTTCGCGTTGCCGGAAACCGGCGCGGCGAGAAATTTGACGCCGTGTTTGGCCAGCTTCGCGCGGATTTCCGCCGATTCCTCGAGCGAAATCGAAGTGCTGTCGACGACGATTTTCGGCATCCCTCCCTTGGACATCACCCCGTTTGGCCCGAACAGGACTTCCTTGACGTCCTTGCCCGTCGACACCATGGTGAACACGATGTCGCACGCGGCGAGTTCGGGCAGCGTATCGACCACCCTGGCTCCGTATGGCTGGAGCGGCTCGGCTTTGGACTTCGTGCGGTTCCACACCGCAATATCGCAGCCCGCCTGCGCGAGCCGCTGCGCCATCGCATAACCCATGCGGCCGATGCCGATCCAGCCGAGTTTGTGTTGTTTCATATTTGCAGTTGCCATTTATTTTCCTGGTTGTTGGTCTTTACGAAATCCATTGCACGCTGAATGTAACGGTTAAACCGCGCCCTCACCCTCGGTCCCTCTCCCCGCGGGAGAGGGAAGACTATTTTTGCGCCGGCACATTGAGCGCGCGCTCTATCCACGGCATGACGACGCGCTCGATGATCATGCGCTGCGGCCAGTTTTCCGAGCGCCCCATGTGGCCGCCCGCCGGATTTACCCACGCATCTTTCGGGTCGCCGTGTTTCATCATCAGGTAGAGGTCCGCAATCGGCTGTTGCGTGTCTTTCTCACCGTTGACGAGCAGCATGGGCGCCGAGGGCTTATCGAGAAACCCGCCGTCGAGGAGCGACAATCGCGGTCCATACGCGAGAAACTCATCCAGCGTCTTCGCCTCGTATACGGCTGAGCGCGCGGGAAACAGGTCGAACAGGTATTCGCGCGTGGTCAGGCCTTTTTTCTGGAACTCAGGCTGAAAGTAACCATGGATGCCCACCCCGTGCACGACCGCGCCGCGAATGCGCGCGCGCTCCGTATAGGCGAGCTTGGCCGCCCAGTAACCGCTCCAGCTCTGCCCGCGCACGACGATGCGCCTCGCGTCGACTTCGCTGCGCGTCTGCAGGTAATCGAGCGCGCGGGAGTACATGCGCTCGGCGCCGACGTCCACTTTCAATGGCGCCTGCCCGGTACCCGGCATGTCCAGCGCGAAGAGCCCGATGCCGCGCTGCATGAAATTGTCGCTGGTGGCGGCGACGTCCTCCTTGCGCGTATCGAGGCCGCTGATGCCGATCACGAGCGGCGCGGGTCGCACGCCGGGCGGCAGGCGCAGGTAGCCGACGATTTCCCTGCCTTCAAACGCAATCCTGACGATCTCGAGCGGTGGTTCGATCAGCCGTCCATAGGCGGTGAACGCTGCCAGCGCCTTCGTGTACGCCTGTTTTTTGCCGGCCGAATTCTCCACCGGCCAGCGCGCAAAATTGTAGGTCTCCCACGCATGCTTGTAGCTTTCCGCGGCCTCGCGCGGCGACGCTTGCTCCTGCAACTTCGCGCGCTCGACATAGCGGTCGCCGATGCGGCTGAACGCGGCGGCCCACGCGTCCGAATCGAGACTGTCGATGCCGGCAAGCGCCTCGCGCACGTCTTCGGCCTTGACGTTGCCGACCGGCGGCAAACCGCGGTCGGCTCTGCGCTGCGTCTCCTGCTTGAGTTCGGCGAGATCGCGCGGGCCCGCGCTTTGCGCGCACGCCATGGCCGGCGCCAGCAGCGCCGCGATCAAGACCACTATTCCGCGCGACGGCAGCATGCCCGCTCCTTGTCGGTGTCCCGAGGCAGGAACGTCATCGGCAAAACGTAGCCCGGAAGGAGCGCAGCGCATTCCGGGGCCCCCTGCCCGCAATAATCCATCCACGGATTTCATTGCGTTCATCCGGGCTGCGCGTGTCGCAGCGCAAACGTCTTTCATTACGTTACGGACTCTAGGCATTCAGCGCCTGCGTCCAGTCGCGGGTCTCCAGGACTGTCTTTACTTCGCGCAGAAACGCGGCCGAATACGCGCCGTCGACCGCGCGATGATCGAAAGTCTGCGCGAGTATGCCGACCGGGCGAATCGCGATGCTGTCCCCGGCTTCGCTTTCGATCACCACCGGTTTCTTGTGCACGCCGTCAGTCGACAGGATCGCGACCTGCGGCTGATTGATGATGGGCGCAGTGATCAGGGTGCCGAACACGCCTGAATTCGACAGCGTATAAGTCCCGCCGCTCAATTCGTCGGGCTTCAGGCGGTTATTGCGCGCGCGCTGCGCGAGGTCATTGATCTCGCGCGCAAGCTGCGGCAAAGACTTCGCCGGCACGTCCATGATGACCGGCACCACCAGGCCTTCGAAATTCAGATCGACCGCGACGCCGATATTGATGCGGCCGTGCAGCACGAGATCGTCGCCGTCGAGGCTCGCGTTGAGCAGCGGAAATTTGGCCAGCGCCACCGACACGGCGCGCATGATGAACGGCAGATACGTCAGCGTAAAGCCTTCGCGCAGTTTCCAGTCCGCGCCGGCCGCCCGCCGCGCCTGGTCCACGCGCATGAAATCGACTTCGACCGCCTGCAGCACGTGCGGCACGGCGGACCAGGATTTCGCCAGGTGTTCGGCGGTGCGCTTGCGCACATTGTTGAGCGGCTTGCGCGTCTGTGCGCCTGCCGTATAGGCGGCCGGCGTCTGCGTGCGCAGCGTGCCCGTTACCACTGCACCGCGCCGGGCGATGAAACCGAGCGCGTCCTCGCGCGTGATGCGCCCATCGCGGCCACTGCCTTTGATATCCGCCGGATTCAGCTGGTGCTCGGCGATGAGCCGGCGCACGACCGGCGACAATCGCTCGCCCGCGCCGGCTGGCGCAAAACGCGCCGCGCGCGCAGGGGCCGCTGCCGCCGCAACCGGCGCGACTGCCGCCGGTCTGGCTGCGGCCG
>JAYWDM010000179.1:0-16540 GCA_043779885.1 Betaproteobacteria bacterium
GACACGTTCCGCGTGCAGCGCGCAGCCGGCATCAAAGCGCCGCCGGAGAAAGTCTTTGCGCTGATCAACGACTTCAAAGCCTGGCCGGCATGGTCGCCGTGGGAGAAAAAAGATCCCGCGATGAAAAGAACCTGGGGTGCAACGACGAGCGGCAAGGGCGCGACGTATGCGTGGGACGGCAACAACGACGTTGGCCAGGGCAGCATGGAAATCACCGACGCGGCGGCGCCGTCGAAGATCACGATCAAGCTGGATTTCGTGAAACCGTTCGAAGGCCACAACATCGTCGAATTCACGCTGGAGCCCGCGGGCGGCACGACGAACGTCACCTGGGCGATGCACGGCCCCGCCCCGTTCATGTCGAAGGTGATGCAGGTGTTCGTCAGCATGGACAGCATGGTCGGCAAGGACTTCGAGAGCGGCCTCGCCAATCTGAAGGCGGCGGCTGAAAAGTAGGTTGCCGCACGGCGCCCGAAACGGCGACCGTCGCATCGAAGGCGCAACAACACCGGCAACATTAATTCCGGGAGACCAACCATGAAGAAGAAGGCCGCCAAACCCGCAAGTCGCAAACCGAAATCCAAAGCGTCGCCTGCCGTGTCCCTGCTCGTCGCCACGCGCAAGGGCGCGTGGCTCATGCACGGCGACGCCGCGCGCAAGAACTGGCGCATCGAAGGCCCGCATTTTCTCGGCCACATCGTCAGCCACGTGATGCTCGATCCGCGTGACGGCCGCACGCTGCTCGCGGCGACCAAGACCGGCCATATCGGCCCGACGCTGATGCGTTCGACCGATCGCGGCCGCACCTGGCAGGAAGCCAAACAGCCACCGGCGTTTGCAAAAGCACTCGAAGGCGAAAATGGCCGCGCGGTCGATCACACCTTCTGGCTGACGCCGGGCCATCGCGACGAACCCGGCGTCTGGTATGCGGGCACTTCGCCGCAGGGCTTGTTCCGCACCAGCGACGGCGGCGTGACGTGGCAGCCGTTTTCGCCGATCAACGACGACATGACGTACCGCAAGTGGATGGGCACGGCGCAGGACGGCACGCCCGACGGCCCCAAGCTGCACTCGATCATCGTCGATCCGCGCGATTCAAAACACCTGTTGTTCGGCATGTCAGGCGGCGGCGTGCACGAGTCGAAGGACGGCGGCAAGTCGTGGCAAGTCATCATCGACGGCATGGAAGTGGTCGAAGGCTTCAACTTCGACCGCAAGGACCCGGCCTTTCACGATCCGCATTGCGTGCGAATTTGTCCGAGCAACCCGGACCGCCTGTACCAGCAAAACCACTGCGGCATCTACCGCCGCGACGGCGACGGCGCGTGGGTGCGCATCGGCCGCAGCATGCCGAAGACGGTCGGCGACATCGGTTTCCCGCTGGTGGTGCATCCGCGCAACGACAAAACGCTGTGGGTGCTGCCGATGGACGGCACCACGGTCTGGCCGCGCACGAGCCCCGGCGGCAGGCCGTCGGTCTACACCACGCGCAATGCCGGCAAAACGTGGCAGCGTCTCGACGCCGGTTTCCCGAAGTCGCAGGCATGGTGGACGGTGAAGCGCCAGGCGATGAGCGGCGACGCGCAGGACCCGGTCGGGCTCTATTTCGGCACCACCAGCGGCGAGCTGTGGATGAGCCGCGACGAGGGGCGCAAGTGGAGCTGCATCGCGCGCAATCTGCCGGAAATTTACGCGGTGGAAACCGCGCAGTTTGCGTAGGCGGAGGTTGTTGCGATGAAAGTGTTGATTCCCGGCGCGCTGCGTTCGTATACGGATCGCAGCGAGGTCGAGGCGCACGGCGCGACGGTCGCCGCCGTTCTCGTCGAGCTGGAACAGCAGTATCCCGGCATCCGCTTTCGCATGATCGACGAGCAGGACCGCATCCGGCGCCACATCCGTCTGTTCGTCAACGGCGGGCAGGTGCGCGAGATTTCACAATCGCTTGATTCGAACGATGAGCTGGTGATCGTGCAGGCGCTGAGCGGCGGCTAAAACAACCAGGGGCAAGACCCCGTGCAAGAGATAACGCCGTTCCTGTGGTTCAACGACCAGGCCGGGGAGGCTATGAATGGCGCTCGCGCAGCACGCGCGCGGCCTCGACTTCGGCACGCAGTTTGAGAAAGACCTCGTCGATGTCGACATTGGCCGCCGAGCCGGGGGCGAATCCGCAATCGGGATTGAGCGTGATTCGACTGGCGTCCACGCACGTGAGCGCGCGATCGACGCGCGCGACGATGCGTTGCGCGTCTTCCCTGGCGCCCGGCGTAACGTCGACGACGCCCAGACCGAGTTCGAAATCACTGCGCAGGCGGCCGAGGCTCTCCAGATCGTCGGCGCCGGCGGCGGTGAATTCCATGGTCAGGTGCTGGACCTCGAGCCGATTCAATTGCGGCAGGATGGGGCCGTACGTTCCCGCATGATGTTTCTCGCCACGCACCCGCGCGCCGGCGCGCCGGCACAGGTGCACCGCGAACTTGATGCCGGTGAAGCCGTCGACCAGCGCGTTGGTCATCTCGACCGCGAAATCGGCCGCACGGTCGGCATCCTCGTAGGTCGCGCGCACGTCGGGATCGACGAAGAGGCACAGATGCGGGTCGTCAATCTGGATGATGTCGATGCCGATCTCGCGCATGAGCCCGATTTCGCGGCGCAAGGGCGCCACGCAATCGCGCACGAAGTCCTCGCGCTTCGGATAGGCCTTGCGCGAGCGCACGGGGTCCCATAGCCGCTCGCCGAGCAAGCCGGGCGCGGGCAGCGTGATCTTGGTGCCGGCGTGCGCAACGCTTTTCAAAAACTTCGCCTCCGCCGCGATGAAACCCGGCTCCTTCAGGGCGAGCTTCTCGGTGACGACCGTCCATGGCCGGCCGTCCGCCGGGTTGATTTCGAGCGTGAAGCCGTGCGCGAGCTCCGCGATCACGCCGATGTACGAACGCCGGCGCCACTCGCCGTCGGTGACGACGTCGAGCCCCGCGAATTCCTGCATCGACACCGCATAGCGGACGGCGGCGTCCATGGCGTGGCCGTCGGCCGCGTCCCACACCGGCTTCTCGATCAGTTCGCGCACATGCAGCGGACGCGGCAGCGAACCGACGACCGAAGCGGGAAAAAGCGGCGGCGTGGCGGTCATAGTCCCCAACCTTTCTGCGCCAGGTCGAGGTCTTCCTGGGTGTCGATTTCGCGATACTGGCCGTGGGTGTCGGCATGGCCGAACTCGACACCCTGTTCGATCATGTCCTGGAACAAATGGATCAGGTAGGCCTTCTGAAACTGCGCGCTCCCGCGATAAGGCTGGTCCCAGAATTCGCGCCGGCGGCGGTGGTAGTGTTCGCGCAGAAGTTCGCCGCCGCGCACGCTGAACCTGGCGACACCGATGAACTCGCCGCTCGCGTCGGCATACGGAATTTCGCGCTGCACGCGCACCACGCGCCCGTTCGCCATGATCGCCTTTTCGGCATCGTGCGGCGGATGCTGGCTGCGCGGCCGGTAATGCTCGCGCCAATCCGTGTCCATGCCGAGCGCGATATCCGCGCTCGAGGCGACGAGATTCGCGACGATGTCGCCGGTGAAAAGTATGTCGGAGTAGGCAGTCACGAACGGCCGGTCCATCAGGTCTTCGGCGTGCATCAGCGAAACGAGAATGTTGTTGTGCTCCCAGTCACGATTGTGGCGAAAAATGAACTGCGGATATTCACGCTCCACCGACTCGATGCGATAGCCGCCGACAAAGCAGATCTCGGTTACGCCGCCGGCGGCCAGCGCCTCCAGAGTCCAGTCGAGGATGCGCTTGCCGCGGATCTCGGCGAAGCATTTCGGCGCGTCCTCGGTGGTCGGCATGAGGCGGCGTCCGCGACCGGCGCCGATGATGATAGCCCGCATGAATGGGTGTGCTCCGTGTACGAAGGTGTGGATAATCAGGCAAGATCGCGGGAAAATCAACCCGCCGCGGGCGCCTTCGATCGCGCTCGCGCAGCGGCGGCCCGGTTTTTCTTGACAGCGGTTCAGCACTTCGGCCAACATCTGCGTCGCGTCCGGCGTGGCGGCTGCTCCCGGAAGAAACCCGACACCGCGTTGCCGGTCCCTGACCACGATTTGCAGCGCACAGAGGCTACGGCGCCGCGTGGTTGTTCGAACCCGCAACCCGCTGACGTAACCAACAAAGGGACTTGATGCTGAAAGTCGAGCGGTTGACGAAGGTGTTTGGATCGCTGGTTGCGGTCGACCATGTCACTTTCGAAGTGCCGACCGGTCAGATGGTCGGGATTATCGGCCGCTCCGGCGCCGGAAAATCCACCCTGCTGCGCATGATCAACCGGCTGGCGGATCCGACTTCAGGCCGCATACTGTGCGACGACGTCTTTGGTTCCGCAGGCGACATCTGCGCACTGAAGGGACGCCAGCTGCGAGAATGGCGCGCGCGCTGCGCGATGGTATTCCAGCAGTTCAATCTGGTCCCGCGGCTCACGGTAATGTCGAACGTGCTGATGGGACGCATCAGCTACAACTCCACTTTGTCCACCCTGCTGATGATGTTCTCCGCCACGGACCGCACGCTCGCCATCCGTGCGCTTGAGCGGCTCGAAATGGTCTCGCACGGACTCTACCGCGCCGACGAATTGTCGGGCGGACAGCAGCAGCGCGTGGCGATCGCGCGCGCGCTCGTGCAGGAGCCGAAGATCATGCTTGCCGACGAGCCGATCGCGTCGCTCGATCTCAGGAACGCGACCATCGTGATGGATTCATTGCGCCGCATCAACCGGGAGGACGGCATAACCGTCATTTGCAACCTGCATCTCCTGCAGACCGCGCGCGACTATTGCGACCGCATCATCGGCATGCGCAAGGGGGCGATCGTCTTCGACGGCCCGCCGGCGCAGTTGTCGGATGCCCTCGCGCGTGACATATACGGCGGCGGCGACCCCGGAGATGAAGAAGTCGAACTCGCGTTCACCGCGACCTCAGCGCCGACGGCGCGGAACACGCTGCCGGAGGCGCGTACCGGCACTGACTGACGGCACGACCGTGCCGGCGCGTATCAAGCGACGGCGGGAAACACAACGATTTAACCGAGGGAGGCGATCATGCTCACGACACAACTGCGAAATCTGGCGGCCGCACTGACTTTGACCGCGCTGGCCGGAACGGCCATGGCGCAGCAAAGCGGCGGCTGGCAAAAGAAATATCCGGTGGTCAAATATGGCGTGATACCGGTCGAAACCCAGTCCGGCACGACCAAGACGATGGACGCATTCCTGCATCACGCCGAGAAAGTGACCGGCGTGAAGTGGGAACTCTACCAGGCGACCGACTACTCCGGCGTGATGAACGCGCTGATCGCCGGGCAGATCAATCTCGCCTGGCTGTCGGGATTCAGCTACTGCCAGACCTACTCGGACAGCAACGGCGGCGTCGAGCCGCTGGTCGCCGCCGCCGCCATCGACGGTACGATGGGCTATAACTCCATCGTCGTCGTCAAGGCCGACAGTCCGTACAAGACCATCGAAGACCTGAAGGGCAAGGTCGTCGCGCGCACCGATCCGCTGTCCGGATCGGGTTACCTGATTCCGACTGCGGCCTTCCGCGCGATGGGCAAACCGGTCGACGAGTACTACAAGAGCCCGCTCTCGGGCGGGCACGTGCAAAGCGTGCTCGGCGTATTGAAAGGCACCTACGATGCGGCTTTCACGTGGACATCCAAGAACGATGGCTTCGGCAACCTGCGCCAGATGATGAACCAGGGGCTCCTGAAGCGCGAGGACATTCGCGTCATCTGGGTTTCCGACCCGCTGCCTTCCCCGCCGGTCGTCATCCGCAAGGACGTCCCGGCCGACATGCGCGCCGACCTGTTGAAGCTTTTCACCGGCCTGAAAGACGCGGACATGAAACTCGCCGAGGCCGTCGCGCAGGGCAAGACGACCGGCATCATGGCGGTGAGCCACAAGGACTACCTGCTCATGTGCCAGGCCGCGGCGGATGAACGCGAGGCGCGCAAGCGCAAAGCAGCGAAGTGACCGCACTGACCGCCGCAGTTGCGAAGCCGCGCGGCGCCGCCGCGCGTTTCGAGAGCGAGTACGCCGCCTACCGGCGCGCGAAGCGCGTCCACGCGCTGCTGTTCGGGGCGGCGTTCGTCATTTGCGTGGTGGCGGCCGGCGTCACGGCAAAATTCGATCTGATGACGCTGATCAACGGGCTGCCGCGAACCACCGAATTTCTCGTCAAGCTGGTGCCGCCCATCGCGTTTGCCACGTTTTCCCACGACGTCGCCGAGTGGTACTGGAATATCCATGGGTGGCTCGACAGTCTGCTCAACACGCTGCTGATGGCCTACCTCGCCACCGTGCTCGGCACCGCCATCGGCGGCTGCCTGAGTTTCTTCGCCGCGCGCAACCTCGCGCGGCATTACGCAACCTACTGGGTGATGCGCCGCGTGCTGGAAATCGCGCGCACCGTTCCCGATATCGTATGGGCGCTGCTGTTCATCATCGCGTTCGGCATCGGGCCGCTCGCCGGCGTGCTCGCGATTACCGTGCATACGATAGGCGCGCAGGGCAAGCTCTTTGCCGAAGTAAACGAAAACATCAGCCCGCTGCCCATCGACGGCATCCGCGCCGCGGGCGGCAGCTGGTACGAGGAAATCCGCTTCGCCGTGCTGCCGCAGGTGATGCCCAACTACCTGTCGTATACGTTCTGGCGGCTCGAGCTCAATGTGCGCAGCGCCACCATCGTCGGCTTCGTCGGCGCCGGCGGCATCGGGCACGACCTCTTTACCTCCATCCAGCTGCTTTATTTCGGCGACGCCGGCGCGATTTTACTCATCATCGTCGCGACCATCATGCTGATCGACATGGCGAGCGAAAAATTCCGCCACAGCGCGATCGGCAAAGCAAGCTTCGCGCATTAAGAGCGCCTGACATTATGACCGTTCGACTCGACAGCATCACCGGTGCCGACATTGCCGCCGGGCGCGCGCAATTTCCGCGCCTCTACTCGGCGCCGGCCGCGGAGCACATGCGCGCATGGCTGGCGTGGGGCTGCGCAACCGCGCTGACGCTGTACTGCCTGTACCGCTTCGGCTTTCTCTCGCCGGACTTTCTTCACGGCGTGTCGAAATTCGCGGCGACCGTCGTCGCCCAGCTTTTTCCGCCGCAGGGATTTGCCAACCTGCCGCTGTTCCTCAAAGTCATGGGCGAGACGATCGCGATGGCTTTCCTCGGCACGCTGATGGGCGCCGTGCTCGCTTTTCCGCTGAGCTTTCTGGCGTCGAAAAACATGACCCGTTCGCGGCCGCTGCAGTTCGGCACGCGGCGCTTCGCCGATCTGCTGCGCTCATTTGACTACCTGATCTGGGCGCTGATTTTCGTGCGCGCGATCGGCCTGGGGCCGCTCGCCGGCATCATGGCCATCGCCATCGTCGAGACCGGCACTTTCATCAAGCTCTATTCGGAAGCAATCGAGAACCTCGACCGAAAGCAGATCGACGGCATCAACGCGGCGGGCGGCAACGGCTTGCAGCGCATCCGCTTTGGCGTGCTGCCGCAGGTGCTGCCCATGATGCTGTCGAATACGCTCTACATGTTCGAGCACAACGTGCGCTCGGCCTCGATTCTGGGCATCGTGGGCGCCGGCGGCATCGGGTTTCTGCTGGCGGACCGCCTGCGGGCCTACGAACTGCAGGAGGCCTGCCTGATCATCATCGTGCTGATCGTGGCGGTGTACGCGATCGACTACCTGTCAAAATTCCTGCGCGAGCGGCTGATCGGCGATCATCGCCGCCGCGAACCGGTCGACGACGCGGTACAGGTGTAAAACCAGCGGCGGGCGCTGGCCTAATCCGCCCGCACCGTCCGCCCCGCCGCCCACTCGCGCAGCTGCTGCACTTTCTCCGCCATCACCACCGACAGCGGCCGCGTGCGGGTGATTTCGGCCAGCACGTGCGCGGTTGCCAGCGGCTCTTTGGCCGCCAGCGCTTCGTAGATCGAGGCGACGATCGCCTGCTCGATTTCCGCGCCCGAGAAACCGTCGGCGGCCACGGCCAGGTGCGACAGGTCGAATTTCGCCGCATCGAGCTTGCGCTTTTTGAGATGGATGCGAAAAATATCGGCGCGCGTCGAAGCGTCCGGCAGGTCGACGAAAAATATTTCGTCCATGCGCCCCTTGCGCAGCAGTTCCGGCGGCAGTTGCGTGACATCGTTGGCGGTGGCGACAAGAAACACTTTGGCGGTGCGCTCCGCCATCCAGGTCAGCACCGTGCCGAGCATGCGCCGCGACACGCCGCCGTCGCTTGCGCCGCCGTCCGACGCGAGGCCCTTTTCGATCTCGTCGATCCAGAGCACGCATGGCGCCATGGCTTCGGCCTGCTTCAGCGCCTCGCGCAGATTGCGCTCGGATTCGCCATGAAACTTGTTGTAGAGCACGCCAAAATCGAGCCGCATCAGCGGTACGTTCCACGAACCGGCGATGGCCTTGGCGGCAACACTCTTGCCCGCGCCCTGCACGCCGAGGAGCAGCACGCCCTTGGGCGGATCGACGCCGAGCCTGGCCGCATCGCCGGTGAAGGCGATGCGCCGCATATCGAGCCAGCGCTTGAGCCCGCCCAGGCCGCCGATTTCGTTCATGTTGCCGGTATCCATTTCGAACTCAAGCAGCCCGCCCTGCCCCAATGCATCGCGCTTGAACCTCAGCACGCGCCGCACATCGTCGAAATTGATCTGCCCGTCGATGCGTATCGCATCGCGGATCAGGCGGCGCGCGTCTTCTTCGCACATGCCGGCAAGATGCTGCACCATCAGCTCGACCGCCTGCTGGTCGCCCTTCAACGGGCCGCCGCCTTCCTGCCGCTGCCACAGTTGCGCCTCTTCCCTGAAGATTTCGCGGATCTCCGTGACGTCCGGCAGTGGCAGATTGAAGCGCGCGCTCATGCGCGCGACATCCTTCGGCAATTCGAGCGCCGCGCCGATGAAAACCATGGTGCGCGCGGTCTTCCAGTACTCCTGCGCAATTTCCTTGATCAGGCGCACGTTGACGGGGTCCTCGAAATACGGCTGCGCATCGAGCATCGTATACACACCGTCCTGCGGGGTTTTGTCGATATGGCGCAGCACGTCCTGGAATTCATAGGTCTGGGTCACCACGTCGGTGCGCGGAAAACGCTTCAGGCCATCGGCAACCGACCACACAAAGAGCGGCCAGCCCTCGAGGTTGGTCACGCGTTCGAGCATTTTCATGATGCGCGCTTCCTCGCGTGTCTCGACCTGCACGACCGGAAAGCGCGAGCGGATGATGAGCGCGAGATCGTGCAGCGTGTCAGCCATGGCGGGCCTGCAACTGCGCGAGCAGCTTGTCGTGGATGCCGCCGAAGCCGCCGTTGCTCATGATGAGCACGTGGTCGCCTGCTTTTGCCGCCGCGGCGATGGCGCTGACGAGCCGCGCAATGTCATGGTGAATTTCGGCTTTGTCGCCGAGCGGCGCCAGCGCCGCGGCCGGGTCCCACCCGAGTCCGCCGCCGTAGCAGTACACGCGGTCGGCCGCGACGAGGCTGCCCGCGAGCGCGTCCTTCATCACGCCGAGTTTCATGGTGTTGGAACGCGGTTCGAGCACAGCGAGTATTCTCGCCTTGCCGGCCTTGCCGCGCAACCCGGCAAGTGTTGATTTGATCGCCGTCGGGTGGTGGGCGAAGTCGTCGTAGACGGTGATGCCGTTGACGGCGCCGCGCGTCTCCAGCCGGCGTTTGACGTTCCTGAATTCCGCGAGCGCCGCAATGCAGTGCGCAACCGGCACGCCCGCATGGCGCGCGGCGGCAAGCGCGGCGAGCGCGTTTTGCTGGTTGTGCACGCCGAGCAGATCCCACCTCACCTCGCCTTGCGCCTCGCCATTGAAGCTCACCGTGAAGCGCCCGTCGCTGCCCTGCGGACCCGCCTGCCAGCCGCCGGCAACCGCGAAACGCTCGACCGGCGTCCAGCAGCCGCGTTCCAGGACGCGCTGCAACGCGGCGTCAGCGCCGTTCGCAACGATCAGGCCGTTGCCGGGGACCGTGCGCACGAGGTGGTGAAACTGGGTTTCGATCGCGGCAAGGTCGGGGAAAATATCGGCATGGTCGAATTCGAGATTGTTGAGCACCGCGGTGCGCGGCGCGTAATGCACGAATTTCGAACGCTTGTCGAAGAATGCGGTGTCGTATTCGTCGGCTTCGATGACGAAGAATGACCCACCCCCACCCTTACCCTCCCCCTGAAGGGGAGGGGATGTTATTCCAGCGCGCGCGGAGATGCCAAAATTCTCCGGCACGCCGCCGATCAGGAAGCCGGGATTGAGCCCCGCGTGCTCGAGTATCCACGCCAGCATCGCGCTCGTCGTGGTCTTGCCGTGGGTGCCGGCGACCGCGAGCACCCATCTGCCGCGCAGAACGTTTTCGGCGAGCCATTGCGGGCCCGAGATGTACGGCAGCCCGCGATTGAGGATTTCTTCCATCAGCGGGTTGCCGCGCGTGACCACGTTGCCGATCACGCACACATCGGGCTGCAAATCCAGCTGATCGGCAGCGTAACCTTCGATCAGCCGGATACCCTGCGCTTCGAGCTGGGTGCTCATCGGCGGATACACGCTGGCGTCGCAGCCGGTGACCGTATGCCCCGCGGCTTTGGCGATAGCCGCGATGCCACCCATGAAAGTGCCGCAGATGCCGAGGATGTGTATGTGCATTTAAATGCTATTTAGCCACAGAGGACACCGCGGACGCAGAGTTTTTTGCAGCCCCGGAATTCATGCGTACCCGGAATTGCGCAGGATTTTTCTCCGTGCCCGCTGTGGCAAAGAGTTCAAGCGCGTCCGCAACCCGTCCCTTATAACGGGATATCCGGCAGCGCCGCCGAGCGCGTGCCCGCGAGC
Source organism: Betaproteobacteria bacterium (assembly GCA_043779885.1). GTDB lineage: Bacteria > Pseudomonadota > Gammaproteobacteria > Burkholderiales > SG8-41 > PALSA-1004. The sequence continues at coordinate 10,882 of JAYWDM010000179.1, forward strand.
GGCCGGTTGTCGGCCGCGTGATACGTGAATACGAGCGAGAATTTCGTGTCGGCGGTCTGGTTGTGCCCGGCGGCGTGAAACAGGCGGCAATGAAAGAACAGCACGTCGCCGGCTTCAAGTTCAACCCGGCGCTGGGCGCGGATCAGCGGCTTGTTGCGCTCGACGTCGGGGCGCAGGAACAGCGCCTCATCAAGCTGCTCCGTGCCGATTTCGAGTTGGTGCGAACCGGGCAACACGAGCAGGCACCCGTTCTCGAAATACTCGTGCCCGAGTGCCAACCACACCGAGACCAGTTCCGGCCGCGCGAACGACCAGTAGCGGATATCCTGGTGCCAGTTCGTGATACTGCTGTAGCTCGGGTTCTTGGTCATCATGCAGTTGTGATGCGCCTGCGAGAGTTCCACCGCGGGGCCAATCAACTGCTGCAGGCGCGCGGCGATGGCGGGTTGCGTCGCCCAGCGCCGGATCGCCGGGTCGCGCGCGCACACCTGCAGGAGCCGGCGCACGGTGCGGCCGCCCGGCGCATCGAGCGACACCGGCGCGCCCGGATACTTCGTGTCCGCTTCGTATTCGACCGGCGGGGTTTGCGCGTCGAGATCGCGTTGCGCGATCGCCTTCAGCGCGGCGCATTCATCGCGCGCCGCGAGCGCACGCGCAACGACATAGCCGTCACGTTCAAACTGCGCAAGCTCGGCGGCGGAAAACATCGGGAGCAATAGTCACGCGGCGGCGGTTTGCGCCGGGGCCGCAACGGCCAGCGGATCGTACGCAATGTATGGCGCGAGCCAGCGCTCGACATCCGCGACGAGCATCTTCTTGCGCCGCGCGTAATCCTCGATCTGGTCGCGCGCGAGTTTGCCCACCGCGAAATACTGCGACTGCGGATGCGCCAGATAAAAACCGCTCACCGATGAGGCGGGCAGCATGGCATAGCTTTCGGTCAAGGTGACGCCGACCTCGGGCGCGCGCAGGAGGTCGAACAGCGCGCCTTTCTCGGTGTGATCGGGACACGCCGGATACCCTGGCGCCGGGCGGATGCCGCGGTATTTTTCACCGATCAGCGCGTCGCTGTCGAGTTTCTCATCGCGTGCATAACCCCATAGTTCGCGGCGCACGCGCTTGTGCAGCAACTCTGCAAACGCCTCGGCCAGGCGGTCCGCCAGCGCTTTTAACATGATGGCGTTGTAGTCGTCATGCTGAGCTTCGAAGGCCTGCACGCGTTTGTCGATGCCGATACCCGTGGTGACCGCGAACGCGCCGATGTAATCCTTGACGCCGGAAGCTTTGGGCGCCACGAAGTCGGCAAGACACTGATTCGGATTGCCGGCGGGCTTCCTGTTCTGCTGGCGCAGGTTGTGCCACGTCATCAGCACGCGGTCGCGCTTCTCGTCCGCGTAGAACTCGATATCGTCGCCGCCGTTCACGCTGTTGGCGGGAAACAGGCCCAGCACGCCGTTGGCCTGCAACCATCTGCCGTCGATCAGCTTCTTCAACATCGCGCGCGCGTCGGCGAATACCTTGCTCGCCTCGACGCCCACCACCGCATCTTCAAGTATCTTCGGCCAGGCGCCCGCGAGATCCCAGGTTTGAAAGAACGGGCCCCAGTCAATATGACCGGCAATCTCCGCGAGGTCGTAGTTTTTGAACTGCCTGACGCCGATGAAGGTTGGCGCAGCGGGCGCGTACGCGGTCCAGTCAATTTTAAACCGGTTGGCGCGCGCGGCTGCGAGCGTGATGAGTTCGGGGCCTTTTTTGCCCGCGTGCTGGGCGCGCACCTTGTCGTAGTCGTCCTGCACTTCCGCCAGGTAATTGTTGCGCGCCGTCTGGTCATCAGCGAGCAGGTTGCTGCATACCGACACGCTGCGCGAGGCGTCCGGCACCCATATGGTCGGCCCGCTGGTATAGCCCGGCGCGATCTTTACCGCGGTATGCGTGCGCGAGGTCGTGGCGCCGCCGATCAGCAGCGGCAGGGTGAAACCCTGGCGCTGCATCTCGCGCGCGACGTTCGCCATTTCCTCGAGCGACGGCGTGATCAGGCCCGAGAGGCCGATGATGTCGGCATTTTGCTCGCGCGCCATGTCGAGTATCTTCTGGCACGGCACCATGACGCCCATGTTGACGACTTCGTAGTTGTTGCACTGGAGCACGACCGACACGATGTTCTTGCCGATATCGTGCACGTCGCCCTTGACCGTCGCCACGACGATCTTGCCCTTGGGCTTCGCCGCTTCTCCCGACTCGCCGGCAAGCCGCGCCTTTTCCGCCTCGATATACGGGATAAGGTGGGCGACCGCCTGCTTCATGACCCGCGCTGATTTCACCACCTGCGGCAGAAACATTTTGCCGGCGCCAAAGAGGTCGCCGACGATGTTCATGCCGTCCATCAGCGGACCTTCTATGACGTGGATCGGACGCCCGCCGCCCGCTTCGACTTTGCACCGCGCTTCTTCGGTATCCTCGATGATCCACTGCGTAATGCCGTGCACCAGCGCGTGCGAGAGCCGTTTCTCCACCGGCACCGGATGTTCCGCCGTGCCCCGCCATTCGAGCGTCTGCGCCTCCCTGGCGCCGCCCGCCTTCAGCGTGGCGGCGAATTCGATCATGCGTTCGGTCGCATCGGGCCGCCGGTTCAGCACCACGTCCTCGGCGCGTTCACGCAGTGCGGGGTCGAGATCGTCGTAGACGCCGATCATGCCGGCGTTGACGATGCCCATCGTCAGTCCCGCCCGAATCGCGTGGTAGAGAAACACCGTGTGGATCGCTTCGCGCGCCGGGTCATTGCCGCGAAACGAGAAGCTCACGTTCGACACACCGCCGCTCACCTTGGCGTAGGGCAGATTCTGGCGTATCCAGCGCGTCGCCTCGATGTAATCGACGGCGTAGTTGCTGTGCTCCTCGATGCCGGTGGCGATCGCGAAGATGTTCGGATCGAAAATGATGTCTTCAGGCGGATAGCCGACCTCGCGCGTCAAAAGATCGTACGCGCGCCTGCAGATCTCCGTCTTGCGCTGGAAGGTGTCGGCCTGGCCCTGCTCGTCGAACGCCATGACGATCACCGCGGCGCCGTAGCGCCGGCACAGCCGCGCCTGGCGCAGGAACTCGGCCTCGCCTTCCTTCATGCTGATGGAGTTCACCACCGGCTTGCCCTGCACGCACTTCAGGCCCGCCTCGATCACCTCCCACTTCGAGGAATCGATCATGACCGGCACGCGCGCGATATCCGGCTCGCCCGCCAGCAGATTCAGAAAGCGCACCATCGCCGCTTTCGAGTCGAGCATGGCTTCGTCCATGTTGACATCGATCACCTGCGCGCCGTTCTCGACCTGCTGGCGCGCAACCGCCAGCGCTTCTTCGTACTGCTCGTTGAGGATCAGGCGCGCAAATGCTTTCGAACCCGTCACGTTCGTGCGCTCACCCACGTTCACGAACAACGAAGTTTCATCGATATTCGCGGGTTCCAGACCGGACAACCGCAGCTTGGGTTCGACCACGGGCACGCGGCGCGGCGGCAGCGCTTTCACCGCCTGCGCGATGGCGCGGATGTGCTCGGGCGTAGTGCCGCAGCAACCGCCTGCCATGTTCACGAAACCGGCGTCCGCAAACTCCTTCAGGAGCGACGACGTGATCGCCGGCGTTTCGTCGAAACCGGTGTCGCTCATCGGGTTGGGCAGGCCCGCGTTCGGATAAACGCAGATCGGCGCGTCGCAGATATTCGCGAGTTCCGCGATATACGGCCGCATCAGCGCGGCGCCCAGCGCGCAGTTAAGACCTATCGTGACCGGCCGGACGTGGCGCACCGAATTCCAGAAGGCCTCGACGGTCTGACCCGACAGGATGCGCCCGGACGCATCGGTTACCGTGCCGGAAATCATGACCGGCAGGCGCTCCCTGCCGTTCTGCGCGCTTTCCGCGAAGAACTGGTCGATCGCAAACAGCGCGGCCTTGGCGTTCAGTGTGTCGAAAATGGTCTCGACCAGAAACAGGTCGACGCCGCCTTCGGCGAGCGCGCGCGCCTGCTCGAGATAGGCGGCCACCAGTTCGTCGAACGTGACGTTGCGCGCGGCGGGATCGTTGACGTCGGGCGAAATCGATGCCGTCTTCGGCGTCGGGCCGAACGCACCGGCGGCGAAGCGCGGCGCGCCCGGCTGGTCGAACTTCGCGCACGCGGCTCGCGCCAGCCTGGCCGCGGCGACGTTCATCTCGTAGGCCAGATCTTCCATGTGGTAATCGGCCTGCGCGACCCGTGTTGCGCCGAACGTATTGGTTTCGATGACGTCGGCACCCGCCGCCAGGTACTGCTCGTGGATTGCCTGGATGATTTGCGGCTGCGTGAGCACCAGCAATTCGTTGTTGCCTTTGACATCGTGCGCAAAATCCGCGAAGCGCGGCCCGCGGTACTCCGCTTCGCCGAACTTGTGGCGCTGGATCATGGTGCCCATCGCGCCATCGAGTATGACGATGCGCTCTTTGAGCAGGTCCGGTAATGCGGCTGAATTGTGCATGCTGAAGGAAAAATAAAAAAACCCGATCCGCGGGCGCCGATCGGGTCACGCCGCTTAGCAGGATTTGTTTTTGCGTCGGGATTGAACCTGTGCTGCTTCCCTAACGGCGCCCGCAAGCAAAACCTGAAATCGGCGCAGGGGAGGGAGGCTACCCGCAGAGCAAAAAAATGTCAATCTGCCCGGCTGCCGCTTCAGATCCAGTATGCCGTGCGCGTCATCACGCGCGAGCCGAGTTTCATCGCCTGTTTGACCGGCTCCGGCAAGGCCGCGGCGCCATGCTCCTCAGCAGTGCGCGCGTGGCGCGCTTCATCGGCTTTCATCTGGTCGACGATCGCGCGGCTCCTGCCGTCCTGCGCCGGCAGGCGGTCGAGATGTCCTTCCAGATGGCCTTCGACCTGGCGTTCGGTTTCGGCAAGGAAACCCAGGTTCCATTTGTCACCCAGCAACCCGGCGGCGGCGCCGAGCGCGAAGGATCCCGCATACCAGAGCGGATTGAGGAGACTCGCCCGCCCGCCGAGTTCTTCGATGCGCTGTGCGGTCCACGCCAGATGATCGGTTTCTTCCGCCGCCGCCTGTTCAAGCGCCGCGCGCGCCGCTGCATCCCGCGCCGTCAGCGCCTGCCCCTGATACAGAGCCTGCGCGCAAATTTCACCTGTGTGATTGACGCGCATCAGCGACGCGGCGAGTTGGCGCTCGGCCGCCGTCATTTCGGCTTCGGCCGTGCTCTCGCCGGGAACCGGACGTGCGCTGTGCGCGGGCGCGAGCAAGGTGCGCAGGCTGTTGTCGAAAGCGGTGATCAGGCGATCGAGATTCATCATGGGCGGACTTCCCGTACCTTTTGATTGCCGAGTCAAGTGACCGCTGGGCGCCGGCATGCATACGGCGCAGGTTTGAAGATTGCCGCAGCCTTGATACTACACCGCGCGGCGGACATCCGGCCACCGGATTTCGTCAGCGGGCGAGCATGGTTTGGCGCCCGGCGACCAGCATGGTAAAACCATCGGCGATCATTTGCGGAATGGCGAGCCGCCCCTTGCCGCCGAACATGAGGTCGGTGTCATCGATCAGAATCAAGGCCGATGCAGCCAGTTTCTCCCGCGCGGCCAGATAGGCTTCCAGATGCTTTTCGGCATAATCGGTGCCCGCAAGCACGTCCC
>JAYWDM010000180.1:0-6329 GCA_043779885.1 Betaproteobacteria bacterium
GGCGTGACGAGTACGTCCATGCTGTTCCACACCGGCTCGATATCGCGGCGCAGTTGCGCGAGCCGGTACTGGGCGGAATAACACTCGGCGGCCGAACGGCTGGCGCCGCCGCTGATGATCTGGCGCGTCACGGGAAACAGCGCCTCGGGGCGCGCATCGATGAACTCACGGATCGCGACGTAGCGTTCGGCCACCCACGGCCCCTCATAGAGGAGGCGCGCCACTTCGAGAAACGGCGCAAAATCGATCTCGACCGGTTTGCCGCCGAGCGCCTCAATGCGACCGAGCGCAGCGGCAAACAGCCGTTGCGCATCACGATTGCCGAAAAACTCGAGCTGGCCCGCGCGCGGCACACCGAAGCGGCAGCCGTCGAATGACTGCAGCGGCGCGCGCGCGCCGGGCGAGCGGCGGGAAAACGGGTCTGCCGCATCGTAGCCTTGCGCAACGCCGAACACCGCGGCGGCATCCTCGGCAGTCAGCGCAAAAATGGAAACGCAATCGAGCGAGCGGCAGGCGGGCACGACACCGCGCGTGCTCAGAGCGCCGCAGGTCGGTTTCAGTCCGACCAGATTGTTGAACGCAGCGGGCACCCGCCCCGAACCCGCCGTATCGGTGCCCAGCGCGAAACTGACCAGCCCGCAGGCAACCGCGACCGCGGATCCCGAACTCGAGCCGCCGGCGATATAACGGGGATCGAACGCGTTCGGACACGCCCCGTACGGTGAGCGGGTGCCGACCAGACCGGTCGCGAACTGGTCGAGATTGGTTTTGCCGACGAGGATTGCGCCGGCGTCGAGCAGCGCCTGCACCACCGGCGCCGATTGCCGCGCAACGTAGGCGAACTCCGGACACCCGGCGGTGGTCGGCTTGCCGGCCACGTCGATGTTGTCCTTGACCGCGAACGGGATGCCGTAAAGCGGCAGGCCCTGCGGTCCCCTGCGGCCGAGTTCCGCCGCCCTTGCGTCAAGCTCGGCGCGCGGTACGCGGTGGATCCAAACCTTGTCGTCGCCGCGCCGCTCAATTCTATCGAGCACGCCGGCCACGACCGCCGACGGCTGCAGGGTGCCGGAGCCCAGCCGCTCGCCCAACGTTCGAATGTTCAGGTTGTCGCCAAACTGCAGCACTTTCCCGCCCCCGATCTGCGCCAGAAGTCACCGCGACTTGCGCTGCGCGCGCAAACCGGAACTTCATCCCCCCGCGTTTGCGCTAGTATACAAGATTGCATTTGCCCTCGCGCCCGACCAACAACGCGTCGCGCGCCCAGGCCACGGGAGCAGGCGATGGAACGGACCGCGCAAGTCATACGCAATTTTTACCGCGACTCGGTCTCGCTGATGCAGTTGTCGAGCGCGCTCGCCAAAGCCCCGGGCATCCGGCAGGCGTCGGCGGTGATGGCATCCGCGGCCAATCTGAGCCTGCTGCGGGAAGCCGGCATGCTCGATGGCGAAATCGCCGCCGGTCCCAACGATCTGTTGATCGCACTCGAGGCGAAGACCGCATCGGCGCTGACTGCGGCGATGACGCAGGCGCAGGCCGCGCTGCGCGACTCGCCGCGTACATCCGGCACCAACGGCGCGGCGGCGGCGACGGCCGTGCGCAGCATCGAAATGGCGGTCGCCGCGCAAACCTCCGCCAACCTGGTTTTAATCTCGACTCCCGGCGAGTATGCGGGTGCGGAGGCGACGAAGGCGCTGCGCCTCGGTCTGAATGTAATGCTGTTCAGCGACAACATTACGATCGAGGACGAGGTCGCGTTGAAGCGGTTCGCGCGCGAACGCGGCCTCATGGTAATGGGTCCCGACTGCGGAACCGCCATCATCGACGGCGTGCCGCTCGCGTTCGCCAATGTCGTGCGCCGCGGGTCTATCGGCTGCGTCGCCGCCTCGGGCACCGGCCTGCAGCAGGTGACCTGCCTCATCGACCGGCTCGGACTCGGCATCTCGCAGGCAATCGGCACCGGCGGCCACGATCTGCACCAGACGGTCGGCGGCATCACCATGCTCGCGGGCATCAAGGCGCTCGGCGCCGATCGCAATACCGAAGTGCTGGTGCTGATCTCCAAGCCACCGGCGCCGGAGGTGGCGCAGGCGGTCCTGTCCGCCGCCCGGCGCGTGCGCAAACCGGTCGTGGTCAACTTTATCGGCGCCGACCCGGCAACGATTCAGGGCCGCAATCTGTTTGCGGTCGGCACGCTCGAACAAGCGGCGCACGCTGCGGCGGCGCTCGTCCGCGGCCGCCAACCGTCCGCCCGTCCGGTCGCGAGCGCGCGCTTCACGCCACCCCGGCTCGCGGCCGCTCAGCGTTACGTGCGCGGATTGTACAGCGGCGGAACGTTCTGCTACGAGGCTACGCTGCTGCTCGCCGCGCGTCTGGGTAAAGTCTGGTCGAACACGCCCGTGCGCGCGGACGATGCGCTCGAGAACGTATGGAAAAGCCGCGGGCACACCGTCGTCGATCTGGGCGACGACGTGTTCACGCGCGGGCGGCCGCACCCGATGATCGACCACCGACTGCGCAACGAGCGCATCTTCGCCGAAGCGGGCGATCCGGAAGTCGCGGTCATTCTGCTTGACGTCGTCCTCGGCCACGGCGCGCACGCCGATCCGGCCGCGGAAATCGTTCCGGCGATCGAGCGCGCACGCGCGCGCGCCGCCAGACACCGGCGGCGCATCGCCTTCGTCGGCTTCGTCTGCGGCACACCCGCCGATCCGCAAAATCTGCCGCGCCAGGAGGCCGCGCTGCGGGCCGCGGGCGTACTGCTCGCGGCGAGCAACGCCGGGGCGGTCCGCATGGCCGCCGCCATCGCCGCGCGTGGAAGTGTCGCGCGCACGTCCGGACGAGCGCCATGACGACACTCTTCGGCAGCGAGTTGATCGTGGTGAACGTCGGCATCGCATCGTTCGCCGAACCGATTGCGCAAGCGGGGGCGCGCGTAACGCAGGTCGAATGGCAGCCTCCCGCGCAGGGTGATCAGGCAGTCGTGCGCGATCTGGCGCGACTGGTCGGCAATGGCGAGGTCGATGCGGCCAACCAGCAGGCGTTCGACGCCTACGCAGGCGTGCAGCCGGTTCTCGAAGGCGTCGGTGCGGCGGGCGAACACATCCCGGGGATGGGAGAACGCACGATCCTGCACGCCGGCCCGCCGATTGCCTGGAAGCGCATGTGCGGGCCGATGCAGGGGGCGATCATCGGGGCGATCCTGTATGAGGGCTGGGCGGCGGACGCGGCGCGAGCGCGCGCTCTCGCCGCCAGCGGCGAAGTGCGGTTCGCGCCCTGCCATCACCACGACGCGGTCGGTCCGATGGCCGGCATCATAAGCCCGTCGATGCCGGTATGGATGGTGCGTAACGCAAGCGCGGAAAATCGGGCGTTCAGCAACATGAATGAGGGACTGGGCAAAGTGCTGCGCTTCGGCGCCAACAGCCCGGAAGTCATCGCGCGCCTGAAATGGATGCAGTCCACGCTGGCGCCCGCCATGCACGCGGCGCTGAAGCTCACCGGTCCGCTCGAGCTCAAGCCGCTGATGGCGCAAGCGCTGCACATGGGTGATGAGGTGCACAACCGCAACACCGCCGCGTCCGGACTGCTGCTCAAGCGCCTGGTTTCGGCGCTGCTGAAATCCGCCGCGCCCGCGGCGGATATAGCCGCGGTGGTCGACTTTATCGCCGCTAACGATCACTTCTTCCTCAACGTGTCGATGGCCGCGTGCAAGGCGATGCTTGATTGCGCCCGCAACGTCAGGCGCAGCAGCATGGTCACCGCCATGTGCCGCAACGGCGTCGAATTCGGCATCCGCCTGAGCGGCACCGGCGACACCTGGTTTACCGCGCCGGCGCCGGTGGTTGACGGCCTTTACTTCGCGGGTTACTCAAAAGCACACGCGGCCGGCGATCTTGGCGACAGCGCGATCACCGAGACCGCCGGACTGGGCGGCTTCGCGATGGCGGCGGCGCCGGCGATCGTAAAGTTCGTCGGCGGCACCGCCCGGGACGCGCTCGCCCACACCCTGGAGATGGGCCACATCACGCTCGGCCGCAACGCCGCGTTCACGCTGCCCGCGCTCGACTTTGGCGGCACGCCCGCCGGCATAGACGCGCGCAAGGTCGTCGACAACGGGATACTGCCGGTCATCAATACCGGCATAGCCCACCGCGAGGCGGGCGTCGGACAGATCGGCGCCGGCGTCACGCGTGCGCCGATGGCCTGTTTCACCGCGGCCGTATCCGCACTGGCGCGTTCGCTCGACGATTGAAGGAGATGCCAGCGTGGGGTCTGAGCATAAACTTGCCGTCGTCGCCGTGGGCGGCAACTCGCTGATCAGCGACAAGGACCACCAGTCGATTCCGGACCAGTACGCCGCCGCCGCGGTGACGGCGGGATACGTTGCCGACATGGTCGCGGCAGGCTGGAACGTGGTGCTCACCCACGGCAACGGCCCGCAGGTCGGCTTCATCCTGCGCCGCTCCGAGATCTCGATCAAGGAAGTGACGCCGGTGCCGATGGACTACGCCGGCGCGGACATTCAGGGCGCGCTCGGCTACATGTTCGATCGCGCGTTTCGCAATGAATTCCGGCGCCGCGGCATCGCGCGCAGACCCGTTGCGATCGTCACACAGACGCTCGTCGATCGCGCCGACCCCGCGTTCGCCGCTCCGACCAAGCCCATCGGCTCGTATTTCGACGAGGCCACCGCCAGGCGCATTGCCGGCGAACAGGGCTGGACGGTGAAGGAAGACGCCGGGCGCGGCTGGCGGCGCGTGGTGCCCTCGCCGCTGCCGCGCCGCATCGTCGAACTTGAGGAGATCCAGTTCCTCGCGCATGCCGGCTACCTGGTCATTGCCTGCGGCGGCGGCGGCATACCGGTGATCGAGGATGAGCACGGCGACCTGGTGGGGGTCGAAGCGGTCATCGACAAGGACCTCGCCTCGAGCCTGCTTGCGCGCGACATGGGCGCCGATCTGCTGCTGGTGTCGACCGGCGTCGAGAAGGTCGCGATCAATTTCAATACGCCGCAGCAGCGCTGGCTGGACCGCATGACGCTCGACGAGGCAAGATCGCTCTACGCAGGTAATCAGTTCGACAAGGGCAGCATGGGGCCGAAGATCAGGGCCATGATCGAATTTCTCGAAGGTGGCGGCGCGCAGGGCCTGATCACGAATCCGCAGAACATCGGTCGCGCCCTCGCGGGAAAAACCGGCACGCATATCGCGCCCCGGTAAGAAGTTTCGGGGTGCATACCAATGGCACTACCCTAAGCGCCGAGCATACCGTAGGATGGGTGGAGCGCAGCGATACCCATCGAGCATGCCCCGCAAATGATGGGTATCGGCGCGAAGCGCCTCCACCCATCCTACCGCGAATTACCATGCCCGATGTTGAAGTAGTGCCATTGGCGACGCACACAATTTCTCGATAGTCTGTCCGCTCGCCGGCTTACGCATCCACACTGCAGAAATTGTGTGCGTCCCCGGATGGCATGCGCGAATCGCGTTTGAGGCGCGTGACGGGCAGGTGACTTATTTTGCCTATTACAGCAAATGGAAGCCACGCACCTGCTCGCTGGATTTCGAACGCGATGCAGCCGGCACAAAATGGCGGCTCACTCCGGATGGCGCCACCCGCGTGCACACGCCGCAAGGCCGATTTCTGATTCATACACTGCCCGATGTTTACATTTTTGAGTTTGAGCAGGTGCAGCGCCAGAAGTTTTGCGGCATGTACGGCGAAATAAACGGCTTCGTGACCATCAAACGCGGCGCGGGCACGCCTGAGTGTTCAGCGGTTGGCATCATGGACGCCAACGACGAGTACCTCGAGTATCTTCACAGGTTGAAGTAGCCGGTTGCCGTGCGCTTGCTGAGCATTGCGTAAATGAGTGACAACCCATTTACGCCTGAAAATCTCCCTGCTCCCTCCGGGAGAAGGGCCGGGGATGAGGGACTGAACGTCAGGAATTTATGTAAAGCTCGGTAAGACTGCTGACGGACTGGATTCCGTTAGCGAGATCGCATAACCAGGTTTTGTCGCAACGCGAAAATCCGATTCGACGCGAAATACTGCCCGGGCGCCGCGCGGGTTGGCGATCCACGACGGTGTATGCCATTAACGCGGTTCCTGTTCGAAGGGAACCCGCGGCGAGCAATAAACTATCCCTCATCGCCCACGTCGCCGAATTCATCACCCCCACGCGCGTAGCCCGGATGAATGAAATGAAATCCGGGGAGGAATGGCACTTACTTAAGGGATGCTCGCGAACTCTCCCCGCGCATTCTTGCCCCCATCCTGTCCTTCCCCCGCAGTCGCAGGGGAAGGGACCGTGGAGCAAAGCG
>JAYWDM010000181.1:0-16528 GCA_043779885.1 Betaproteobacteria bacterium
CGCGAGGCGCGCACCTTCGGCAAGATCGGCGGTTTCGCGCACCTCGCGACACTCGTCAAACAGGTGCGCGCGCAGCGTCCGGGCGCGCTGCTGCTCGACGGCGGCGACAGTTGGCAGGGCTCGGCGACCGCGCTGTGGACCAGGGGCGAGGACATGGTGCGCGCCTCGAAGCTGCTCGGGGTCGACATCATGACCGGGCACTGGGAGTTTTCGCTTGGCGCCGCCCGCGTTCAGGAACTGGTCGACAAGCACCTCAAGGGCAGCATCGAATTTCTCGCGCAGAACGTGACGACCGCCGATTTCGGCGATCCGGTATTCGCCCCGTGGGTCATGCGCGAGATCAACGGTGTCCCGGTCGCGATCATCGGGCAGGCGTTTCCCTATACGCCGATCGCCAATCCGCGCTACCTGATTCCCAACTGGACATTCGGCATCCAGGAAGAAGCGCTGCAGAAAAACGTCGATGCCGCGATCGCGAAGGGCGCCCACGCCGTAATTTTGTTGTCGCACAACGGCATGGACGTTGATCTCAAGCTCGCGGGGCGCGTAACCGGCATCGACGTGATACTCGGCGGACACACTCATGATGCGGTGCCCGAACCTGTTCCCGTGAGAAACCGCGGCGGCATGACGCTCGTCACCAACGCCGGCTGCAATGGCAAGTTTCTCGCGGTGCTCGACCTTGACGTAAAAATGAAGCGCGTCGCGGGCTATCAATACCGCCTGTTGCCGGTGTTTTCACTGCTGCTCGAACCGGACAAGGACATGTCCGAATTGATCGCGGGCGTGCGGGCTCCCTATGCGGCGCAGCTTGGCGAGGAACTTGCCGTCAGCGAGTCGCTGCTGTACCGACGCGGCAATTTCAACGGCACGTTCGACCAGCTGATACTCGACGCGCTGATGACGGTCAAAGGCGCCGAAATCGCATTTTCGCCGGGTTTCCGCTGGGGTACTACGATACTGCCCAACCAGCCAATAACGTTCGAGCACGTGATGGATCAGACCGCAATCACCTACCCATACACGACGCTCACCGACATGACTGGCGCAACGATCAAGTCCGTGTTGGAAGACGTGTGCGACAACCTTTTCAATCCCGATCCGTATCTGCAGCAGGGCGGCGACATGGTGCGCGTCGGTGGCATGAGTTACGCGTGTGATCCGACCCGCACGATCGGCAATCGCATCAGCGGCTTGACGCTCAACGGCAAGCCGATCGACGCTGATAAAAAATACAGGGTTGCGAGTTGGGCGCCTGTCGCCGAGGGCGCCAGCGGCAGGCCGGTTTGGGAAATCGTTACGGACTACCTGCGCAGCAGGAAAGTCATTCGACCGCCGCGGGTCAATCTGCCGCGTCTGTCGGGTGTCGCCAACAACCCGGGACTCTCGTTCGACCCTTGATGCAGGTTAGTCCCCGGAAGGCGCGTGCGCCCGGCGCAGACAGGGAACTCAATTCAGATCCGGAAAAAAAAGAGCCCCTCACTCGGAGGGGCTGCTGCTTGAGCCTGATACCGCGCGTAGAAGTATCAGTGACGGCATTCGGCCGGAACATACTTCCAGGTGGTCGAACTGCCGGTCGAGCACTGCCACGCGATGCGGCCGCCTGCGCCCAGCGACGGTGTCAATGTGACCGTTACATCCGTGCCGATCGAAGCGGCGTTGCCGAACACATTGATAGTGCCGCCATTGGTAACCGATCCGCCGGAAACACGACCGCCCGAACTGACCGTCAGCCCCTGGCCGGAGCTTGACATCGTGCCGTCGGACGCCGCTTTCTCCGCGATCGTGGTTTTGAAACCGCTGGCCTGCAAAACGATTTCCGACACTTTGGCGCGAATCGTGTAGTCCTGATAAGCGGGCAACGCGACTGCCGCCAGAATGCCGATGATCGCCACGACAATCATTAATTCAATCAGGGTAAAACCGCGTTGGATACGATTCATTAAAAGCTCCTTATAAGGTTACGGGCGCTGAGACATTAAACTTTTGAACTTGCCCATGCACTTATGCGCAAGATCCATACCAGTGCGCTCCGTATGAGTCTGGGAGCCGCAGATTTGAGCGCTATTTCGGGTGCGGCAACCCCGGGACCATGCGGACAGCGCCAATAGCAATCCGCACGCCGGTTTTGCCAACAATGAGCGAACGCGGCATTTCCACCATACGAAATACGCGCGGTCGTTATGCCGTTTGCATTACTCTGCATGTTGCGACGAAGGACAAATTGTGACGCTGGGCGTCACCTCGCGCCGGCAATTGCGATCCGGTGTTGCAGTTCTGCCCGGATGGTTGCAATGACGTCAGTCCACTCGTTGCGGTGGCGCTGACGAAACAGGCGCAGTGCCGGATACCAGGGGATGCGGGAACCGCTTTCGAGATAGCGCCACTCGGCAACTGCGGGCACCATGACCCATGCCGTTTTACCGAGCGCGCCGGATAAATGGACCACGGTCGTACACACTGTCACGACCAGGTCCACGCTGGTTATCAACGCTGCCACTTCGTCCATGTCAGCGACCGGCTGCAACCATTCGTGCAACTCGATGCCGTGATGCGCACGCAAGTCGGCGATTTCACCAGTGCCGGGCCCGTATTGGAGGGAAATAAATTGCGCGTTTGGCAGCGTCAGCAGGGGCAGCAGCTTGGCCAGCGGCATAGTCCGCGCTGCCTGGCCGGTGCCCGGCGTTCCGCCACGCCAAGAGATGCCCACCTTGAGCCCTGGTCCGAGCGCGGCAAGGCGTGCGCGCCAGGCGGCAACCCGGGCGGCATCCGCAACGAGATAACCGCCATGCTCGGGAAAATCCGCGCTGCGGTTGCGCAGCATCCGCGGCAGATCGCCATAGCGAACTCTGAAATCGGGAACGGGCCCGCGCGACCACTCAGGTTGGCCTTTCACACGATAGCGATAGATATTCGCGGCCGGGAACGATCGCGCGAACAATCCGGCCAGTCGCGGATCGCACTCGATATCCGTGTGCCCGGCGCGCGACACGAGTTCCGGCAGGCACGATCCGAACATGATCTGATCGCCCAAGCCCTGCTCGGCCTGCACCAGCACGCGTCTACCGGCCAGCGTTTCGCCCTGCCATAGCGGGTACGGGTAGTCGCGCCAGCGATCAAGATCCGGAATGCGCACGCGCCACGCGTATTCACGCCAGCCCGCCGCGAATTCCCCCCGTCGCAGCAGCAGAAAGCTGCGCTGCAGATGGGCCTGCGCGAAATCGGGCTCGCGCGCGAGCACCCGCTCAATCAATGCATGCGCAGGCCCGATCTCGCCCAAATCGGTCAGCGCCAGCGCCTTGTTGAACAGCGCCTCGACGTAGTCAGGGTCGACCGCGAGGGCGCGCTCCAGCACGGGCAGCGCCTGCGCGGGGACGCCCTGATCGCGCAGGGACAGGCCCAGATTGGTAAGAGCGGCGATGTGCTCGCCGTTCACCGCCAGCGCACGCCGATAGCTTGCTGCGGCGTCGTCGAGGCGCCCGTCAAGGCGATAGACGTTACCCAGCGCGTTATGCAGGTCCGCGTCGTCCCGCTGCTCACGCACCGCGACAAGCAACTCCTCCGCCCGCTTGAGACGGCCGCTGCGCGCCTCAGCCAGCGCCAGATAATACGCAGCGTCAAGGTCGTCGGGAGCGCTGGCCAGCGCCGCGCTTAAATGCCGGCACGCGGCCGCGAATTCCTCGCCATTCAAACAATCGATGCCCGTTTTGAGCAACTCGTCGCGCGCCATAAGGTCGCGCTTGCCGGCGGGTGCGCGCGTCATGCGCTTGATGATGGTCCACAGCATGCTCAGCGCCGCGCCAGCAGTGCGAGGTCCCGTGCAATCTGCGCGATTACAGCCTGCCAGTCGCCCGGTTGCTGCTGCCGCAACAGACGCACGCTCGGATACCACGGCATCGTTTCACCGTGCTCGAGGTAACGCCACTCGGAGATCCCCCGCAACATGACCCATGCGGGTTTGCCAAGCGCGCCGGTGAGATGCGCCAGCGCGGTCTGCACCGAAATCACCAGATCAAGCGCGGCGACCAGCGCCGCGGTTTCAGCATAACTCTCGATCGCTTCACGCCATTCGTGTATCCCGAACCGTTGCTGCTGTGCTGATGCCTGCAGTTCGCTGCCCGCATGGCCGTATTGCAGGCTCACAAAACGGCAACCCGGCTGCGCGAGAATAGGCGACCATTCCGCCAGCCGCACCGAGCGGCTGGCGCCGCGCGTGGAACGCGCTCCGCCCGACCAGGAGATGCCGATCTTCAAGCCCGGACCCAGTGCGTCCAGCCGATGCCTCCAGTATTCGATGCGCGCGGGTTCGGCCTGCAAGTATCCCGTGTGCTGCGGAAAATCAGACCGCTTCCGGCGAAAGTGACCCGGCAAACTGCCGATCGCGACCTGATAATCGAGACCCGCGGATTGCGCGAGACGGGCCAGGCCCGCATCACCCTGTTCCTGCGACTCGATCATAGCCGCAGGAAAAGAGCGCCTGAAGATGGGCACCACCTGCGGTGCACACTCGATCACGCAAGTCTCGACTTGCGGCAGCAGGTCGGGCAGGCAGGAGGCGAACATGATCTGATCGCCCAGACCCTGTTCGGCGTAGACGAGCAGTTTCCTGTTGTGGAGCGGCTCTCCCTGCCACTCCGGCAACGGCAACGCGCGCGGCACGTAATTCCCGCGGGCGAGTTTGCGCGCCTCGTAATCGGGCCACGCCTCTGCAAACCGCCCGAGTTTCAGCCCGGCGAGCGCCCGGTTCAAACGAGCCTCGTGCATAGCGGGGTAAACCGCCAGCAATTCGCTGCAAATTGCCAGTGCCTCGGCGGCACGACCTTCCTGCGTAAGCACGGCACTGTAATTGCACCGCACGTCGGGATCCGACGGATCGAGTTCCAGCGCCCTTCTGATATGCGCAACACCGCGTTCGAATTCACCCACTTCATGACTGAGGACGTACCCGAGCATGCTGTGGGCGGCTGCAAATTCCGGCTTCAGTTCAATCGCCCGCTCGAGACTCGCAACGACCTGCCCCTGATCGCCAAGCTGGTCCGCCGCCAATGCGATGTTGTAACAGGCCTGCGGAAATTGCGGGCGAAAATGAGTCGCCAGCACAAAGCTGTCCATCGCTTCCTCGCTGCGGCCCAGTTCGAGATGGCACATGCCAAGATTGTTGTGCGCATCCGCATCGTCATGCCGCTCCTCGAGCGTCCGGTTGAAGCACTCCACCGCCGTTGCGTGATCCTTGGACGCATAGGCGGCCAGCCCGGCCTCAAACGTTGCGCGCGGCCCCCCGCGCGCGGCCTCATCCAGCGCTACGGGTCGCGACGCTGGCTCGCCAGCCGGCACATTGCGAGAATGCGCGTCGCCGTGCGGCAGCAGTGTTTGGAGCCAATCGCGAATGCTCATGACGCCGTGTGCAATGCCGAACGGTTCACTGTCTGCCCCTCACTTCAATTTCCCGAATTTCGCAATTTCCATTGTCACACGCTCGATTACGGGCTCCCAGCCTTCGCGGCAGCCGCGGTGAAACAACCGCATGGACGGATACCACGGCATGGCGGCGCCGCGCCGCGGGTAACGCCACTCGGGGCTCTCGGGGAGCAGCGTCCAAACGGTCTTGCCGAGGGCGCCGGCGAGATGCGCGATGGTGTTGTCGACGCTGACGACGAGATCGAGCGCGCTGATGATAGCCGCAAGTTCGTCCAGATCCTGCACGGCGTCCCCCAGCTGCGTAACGGTCACGCCACCCTGGACGCGCAGATCCGCCAGTTCGCGCGCAATATCGCCATATTGCAGCGCATAAAACACCGCGCCCTGACGGCGCAGCAAGGGCAGCCATTGCGGCAATGCAATCGAGCGCGTGAATTGCCGTGAGCGCGGCGTGCCGCCGCGCCAGGCGATGCCAACGTTCAGCGCGGACCCGGCCGCAAGCGCCTTGCGCCAATGCGCGCTGCGCTGCGCATCGGCTGCGAGGTACCCGCCTTGCGCCGGAAAATCGGTGCCTGCGCGCCGAAAGTATTGCGGTAACGAACCAATCGCAATCTGGCAGTCGACGGGTGGTAATTTTCCCAACCAGTCCATGTCATCGTTCTTGCCGGCGCCGTGGACATGCGCCTGCGGAAACGAACGCCGGAAGACGGCCGCGAGCCGCGTGTTGCATTCGATTACACAGTGCGCGCCGGTCCGCAGCAGATCGGGCAGGCACGACGCAAACATGATCTCGTCGCCCAGCCCCTGCTCGGCGTAAACCAGTATGCGCTTGCCGGCGAGCTGCTCGCCCTGCCAGGGCATGTACGGAAATGCCCGCGGCTCCATCGCACCGCTCTTGAAGCGGCGCTCATACGCGGCCCAGCCCGCCGCATACTCCTCCTGCATCAGCAACGCGTAACTGCGGTTGATCACGGCATCGGCAAACGCCGGATTAAGCGCGAGCACCGCGTCATAATGCGCGAGCGCTTCATGCATGCGCCCGAGATCCCGCAGCGCATGCGCAATGCAGGCGCGGGTCTCGATGATATCCGGATCGATCGCGAGCACCCGCTCGAAACGTTGCAGCGCCTCGGCGGCATGACCGGTTTCAAGCAACTGCAACCCAAGATTATGCTGCGCCTCTACCATGTCCGGACGCAGTGCGAGCGCGGCATCGAAACACGGCCGCGCTTCGGCGTAACGCCCCGCCTTGTAGAGCGTGTAGCCGAGGCGGCAATGCGCATCCGCCGCGGCCGGTTCGCACGCGACCGCGCTGCGATAGCAGTCGATCGCCGCATTCAGGTCGTCCCCCGCTTTGAGGAGATTGCCAAGACCCAGCCACGCCCCCGCATGCCGCGGTTCGCGCGCGAGCGCCTCCCGGTACGCCGTCATGGCGGCATCGACGCGCTCCAGTCCGGCCAGCGCCGCGCCCAGTTCGAACCAGCCGGCGGCGAGATCCGGTGCGAAATGAACGGCGAGTTGCAAATAGTCGGCGGCGTCTTCCAGTTGCCCGGTGTCCCGATAAACCAGGCCGAGTTCGAAGTGCGCCGCGGCGAAATCATGCTCGAGCTCGATCGCGTGCAGGAGCTTGCGTTCAGCGTCGGCATGTTGCGCGTTTTGCCGCAGTAAAACGGCGTGCCGATGCAGTTCAATGGCAATCATCAAGGCGCAAACGCGGTTACTCCCGCGCGATGTCCCCGGAGCAGTCGTGCTGACCCGCGAGTGAGTAGGTGGAAATAACCGATTATGGCCACGGCTGAGCTCCGCTATCCGCGACAGTCCCGCGCCAGACAGCGGACCCCGGAACCCGTGTCATGCACAGGCGGGCTCGATCATGAAGTTCACGGCATGCACGTATTCAATCTGACGCGCGACCCTGTACTGGTTGAGACCCAGCCATTGCTCGAAGCGCGGAATCTGCTGTCGGAATACCTCGATCATTATTTTGGGCCGCGATCCGGCAATTATGCCCCGTGCCCCGGCGAGAACTTCGAGTTCCATGCCTTCCACGTCGATCTTGATGAAATCAACCGGGCCTGCAATCAGATCGTCGAGCGGCGCGGATTGGACCGCGCCACCCGCGGCATGCCTGAGGCGGGTAGCGCCGCGGTTGCTGGCGCTCGCGCAGACGAGCTCATAACTTGCGGTCGCGCCCGCCGCCGCAATCCCGAGCCGAGAGAGATCGGCGTTGGTCACTGCATTCGCCGCCAGATTGCGGCGCAGCAGGCTGATCGCCGCGGGATTGGGCTCAAGCACGATTATGCTGCGCGGTCGCATGAAGCGGGAATAGTAAACCACATGATTGCCGACATAGGCGCCGACTTCAACCATATTGGCCCCGGGCGCGACCCAGTTCTCGACAAATGCAAGTTCAGCGGCTTCGAAAAACCGGTCTTTCAGAAAACACCTCTGGATCAAATCGAAGGGGTTGTCTATGTAAAACCTGAATGTTTCGCCGCGATACGCGAACTCTGCATGAAAATCGGCGGCCTGGCATTTCTCGCATACGATACGCTCGACCGCGACCCGCCAGTCGCGATCCGTCGCTGCACGCGGGCCGCCCGCGTAGGTGTTGCGGCGGTTGAAAAAAAACGGCTCCGGCACTTTGATGCAGTTGAATTTCGACCACAGCCGCAGGTAGTAGTCGAAGTCTTCGCCCGCGTCGAGCGCCGGATCGAAAGGCGTCGCGAGCGCGGCTGCGGTTTTCACGAAATGCCCGATTTGCAGGGTGATAAACGGGTCGTTGGCCAGCAGTTGCCCGATGCGTGATATGCGCAACAGCTGGCCGGGGCGAATGACGCCACTTTCCTCGTTATCGGCAAGCTCATAAATTCCGCCCCATACCGCATCGTAGTGCGCGAGGTGATTGGTCACGTTCGCAAATACACCGGGGTACAGGATATCGTCAGCGTCGAGGAAGAAAATCCATTCGGCGCCCGCCTGCTGCGCCAGCCTGACCCCCTGGTTGCGGGCAGCTGACCGCCCTAATTCGCCACGCGTATCATCGACTTTGATGAAATCGATCTGCGCAAACGGTCCGCACGCCGTCGCGCAGGCATGGCGGAACGACTCCTCCGCGTCCAGCGCAAAGAGTTCATGGCCGGGGCCAATCGGGGTCACGACGGCGCATTTCATCGGATCACGGCCGGAGTGCCTGGCATAAGCAGTCGAAGGTCATTGCGGCATTTGCGGTGCGGCCGGTCAAAATTTCAATCCGGCGATTACGCTCGCCATCACCGCCGCCCAATCGCCCGTCCGCGGTTGCCGGCACAGCGTGAGCGACGGGTACCAGGAACTGGCAGACGACGTTTGCTGCCAGCGCCAATCGGCGTGATGAGGCAACATGACCCAGGTTGGCCGGCCGAGCGCGCCGGCAAGATGGGCGACTGTATTATCCGCGGTAATCACGCCATCAAGCGCCTGCAACAAGGCGGCCATTTCGTCCACGTCGTCGAGCACCTCAGCGAAGTTCAATACCTCCACGCCGTGAACGGACGCCATCTCCTTGAGGGCCGGTCCCGCATCGCGCTGCAGACTTACGCACGTGATTTTCTGCACCTTGATCAAGGGCGCGAACTCGTGCAACGGGACTGAACGCAAATCGCGGCGCGTCTTCGCAGTACCCCCGCTCCACGCAATGCCGATGGTATGCCCCGCGGTTTCGCCCGCCAGCCGCGTACGCCATGCCGTCACGCGACCGGGGTCCGCCCGCAGATATCCGGCATGGCGGGGAAAATCGGCGGCATCCCGGCGCAGCAGGCGCGGCAAGCTGCCGATCGAAATCTGCATCCCGATATCGGGATGCAGCGCGAGCCAGCTGCGGTCGCCGTCACGTGCAGCACCGTGCACGCGCGCAGCGGGAAACGAACGGGCGAATACCGCGGCAAGCCGCATGTCGCACTCAATCACGCAATGCATGCCGCGCGACAATAAATCCGGCACGCATGAGGCAAACATGATCTCATCACCAATGCCCTGCTCACCGTAAACAAGCAAGGCGGCGGCGCCAGGCAACTCCCCGCCCTGCCACACCGGATAAGGAAACGCGCGCGGGGCGGTCCCGCTCGCGCGCGCGTTGCGCATTTCATAATCGTCCCAGCCGCGCGCGTAATCGCCGCTGCCGAGCAGCGCGAGCCCGCGGTTCCAGCGATACTCGCTTTCCGCGGGATAGGCGGCAATCAGCTTCTCATAATGCGCCAGCGCCGCGTCCACGCGCCCCTGTTCATCCAGCGCCAGGCCGAGGTTGGCCTGCGCCGCGACGGATGACGAATCGAGGTCAATCGCACGTTCGAATAATCCCTGCGCGTTATACGGGTCCCCGAGTTGACTCAGATAGAGCAGGCCGAGGTTCGTGCAGGCGGCAGCGAAGTCCGGTTCCAGTTTCAGTACCCGCTGATACGCAGCCTGCGCGCCCGGTACATCGCCGCAGCGGTTATGCACGAGCGCGGATTCGAAATGAATCGTCGCATCGCGAGGTGCAATCCGCAAGGCATGGCGCACATGCTCCAGTGCTGCCGCTGACTCATCCGACTCGCGCAATATGCGTGCAAGGCCCAGCCGCGCGGCAATGCAATCCGGCGCATGGGCAAGCGCGAGTTCGAAACAATCGCGCGCGTCCTCGCGCTCATCGCGCTTGAGGTGCTCCGCCGCCTGCTCAGTCAAGGCCTGCGCATCGGCGGGCGCCAGTCGGCTCGACCGCGGCGCGACCGCAGCAGGACGGCAGACGGGTTCGCCGCGACCCGCGAACAACGAGTGCCAGTATTGATTAAGGCGTCGCAGCATTAAACGTGGTCAACGCCAGCGCAGCCCGCTCATGTGCGCTGGTCGACGCGCAGCATCGCCTGCCGTTCGCGCTTCCATTCTTCGGCATACTCGCAATCGCGATACTCCTCAAAATACGGCCCGCCAAGCGTGTAATGCACGAGAGAAGCATCCCGGCGCGGCGGATGGTAGCCGACGAGATGGTTCCAGCGCGACGGGATTTCGCCGATCAGGTTGTCGTTTGCCAGCCATTTGAACTGGTGCAGTTCGAGACCCGAAGCAGTATTGACGTAATCGGGGGTCAGTGCGCGGCACTGCGCATTATTGAACAACATTACGCTGGACCAGTTTTTTTTCTGATATGGCGTTTGCGGCTGGTCGAGAAATTTCTTTTGCTCCCGCGGCACGTGATCGTGCTTCACCACCATCACCGCATAGCGCTCGTCGCGCAGAGCAAAAAGCGTTGCGATGTCGTCGAGCACCAGCATGTCGCAGTCCATGAAGATGGACCAATCCGCGTAATCCGACAGATAAGGGGTCAAAAAGCGCGAGAACGAAAAGTCCGTCGATTGCAAAGGATGACGCTCGCGCGTGAGCACGCCCGCGAGTTCGCTTAACATCAGCGGGGCAATCGCCACCGGTACCGAGGCACGCGCATGTATGCTATGGGCGAGCACGCCGTAAGCGACCGCCTCCCTGGGGTCGTAGCCGATAAATGCCTTGATCATTGAGCGTTACCCTGTGTATCGTTTATCGAATTGTGCGCCGCACGCCGCCGCGCCCGGCACGCCTGCCCGTGCCGCGTGAACGCTGCCGCCGGGTGCCGCTTCAAGCCATTCGACGCAATGACTGCGCCACGTTGTTGATAACGGCATCCCAGTCGCCATAAGCAGGTTGCCGGAATACGCGCACCGAAGGATACCAAGGCATCTCTTCGCCAGCAATTCCGTAGCGCCATTCGGGACTGAATGGCGCCATCACCCATACGGGTCTGCCGAGCGCGCCGCCCAGATGTATGACCGCCGTGCACACGCTGATGACGAGATCGAGCGCGGCCACCAGCGCGGCCGTCTGCTCATAATCCGTCTGCACCTCTTCCCAGCTATGTACATTTACGCCGGCCGCTGCGCGCAACGCGTCCAGTTCGGCACGGCCGTCGGTGTACTGCAGATCGACAAAATGCGCATTGGCCGATTGCACTATCGGCAGCCATTGCGCCAGCGGCACCGAGCGCACGGGTCGCCGCGATTTATGCGTGCCGCCCAGCCAGGAAATACCCACCTTGAGCCCGGGCCCCAGCGCTGCCAGGCGCGTTCTCCAGACGGCCACTGATTCGGAATCGGCCCGCAAGTACCCGTGGTGCCGGGGAAAATCCGCGCGGTTACGTCTGTAGCTCAGGGGAAGACTGCCGATCGGGCATTGCACGTCGATACCTGCACTGAGGACGCTATCCGGCAGAGCTTTGTCCGGGCGCGCTGCATAGACGCCGGCGCGCGGAAACGAACGCCGGAACAGCGTCTCCAGCTTGGGCGAGCATTCGACGACACAATGCCGGGCCGCGGCTATCGCGTCAGGCAGGCAGGAGGCAAACATGATCTCGTCGCCCAGCCCCTGTTCCGCATAGACGAGCAGCGTCTTGCCCGCCAGCGCACCGCCATTCCAGCGCGGGAACCCGACCGGCCGCCGCGGCTGATCTTCGCTGACCAACCGCAATTCGTAATCGGGCCAGCCGCGGGCGAAGTCGTGGCGCAGCAGACAGGCAAGCGACCGATGCCAGATCGCCAGCGTAAAATCCGGCTTGAGCGCGATGGCGGCATCGTAATTGGCGATTGCTTCATCGAGCCGTCCGAGATCCTGCAATACGATCGCGAGATTGTTCAGGAGTTCGGGATCTGCGCCGGCGATCGACTTCGCGCTCACATAGCATTGCAATGCGAGTTCGGGGGAGTGCATTTTCTGCAGCACCAGCCCCATGCATTTCAGGGCATCGTAATGCTGCGGTGTCTGCGCCAACACCCGCTGCAGCAACGCTTTCGCCTCATCGTAACGCGCGAATCCCAACAGCAATAGCGTGAGGTTCTTCAGCAGGTCCGGGACGTCCGGCGCGATGTCGTACGCGCGCTCGAAATGATGCAACGCCTGATCGGGTTCACCGGAAGTCTGCAATATCAGTCCGAGATTGTAATGCGCGATGGCGTTATCGGGCCCATGGCGGAGCGACTGCCGGTAGCTCGCCGCCGCCGCCTGCCGTTCATCAAGCAGCAGAAATACATTGCCGCGTGCCGTGTGTGCGGCCGCGAAATCAGGTCTGGACGCCAGCGCCTGATCGAGATGTGCCGCTGCCTCTGCGGCGTTGCCCGTTTCGCCGAGCAGCGCGCCGAGCAGATAATGCGCGTCCGCATTGTGCGCATCGATTTCGAGCACGCGACGATAGCTGCGTTCGGCCGCGGCCAGGTCACCTGCGCGCTGAAGACGGAATGCACGCTGCAGGTCGCGATCGATGCCGCCCCCCGCCGCAGACGGAATGCCCGCCGGTCTGGAAAAAATGCGCGACAGTAAGTTGGTCAGAATCACGGCATCGCCTGTGGGCAATCGATTTGCAGCAGGATACTACAGGAACCGCCTCGCTATTGACGCGTCTATCGCTCCCGCTTGATAATGCAACTGATTATTTTGTAAAGAAAACTCATGAAACCAACGGCACGTGAAGCGGCTTTCGCGGCAGGCCGTCCCCCGGTCTGCGATGACGCATGAACGCCTTTCGCATATTGGCGTGGCCATGGCGCAATTACCGGCGCCACGGCAACGATTCCGCGCCCGCGCCGCCACTACCGGAATTTTCACTCGAGCAATACGAGAAGCTTGCGCCGCACCAGATCGTCTATGACGGTACGACCGAGGTAATTTACGCAACGCCGAACGTTTTCACGAAATGGCGCGTCGACTCCCTGTTTACCAAGGAGCCGGACACCATCGAATGGATCAGGGGATTTCAGCCCGGCGAGGTATTTGCCGATATCGGCGCCAACGTCGGCATGTACACCATCTGGGCGGCAAAAACGCGCGGCGTGCGAACCTTCTCGTTCGAACCCGAATCGCAGAACTACGCGCTGCTGTACCGCAATATCGTCATGAACGGCCTGTCTGAAAATGTCGTCGCCTACTGCGCGGCATTGAGCGATACTGCCGGCTATTCGCTGCTCCATCTAAGCCAGTTCCAGCCCGGCGGTTCATGCCATTCATTCGGCGAAAAAATCGACTTCCGGCTCGAGCACCGCGAATCGGCGGTGTCCCAGGGATGCGTCTCAACCACGCTCGACACGCTCGTCGCGGACGGCGTCCTGCCCATGCCTGACCACATCAAGATCGATGTTGACGGGCTGGAGCACAAAGTCCTCGCCGGATGCCGCAACGCGCTCGCCGACCGTCGTCTGCAGTCCGTACTGGTGGAAATCAACACCAACCTTGAACAGCACCGTAAAATAATCGCCGATATGCAGGCGTTGGGATTCGTTTTTTCAGAGCAGCAGGTGGCGCAGGCGCAACGCACCGAGGGCGCGTTCAAGGGCGTCGGCAATTATGTATTCAGGCGCTGAACAACACGTCCTGTACCGGATTGCCAATGCGCCGATGCGCGAGTATCCGTACGCGCACATCTATGTTGACAACGTTTTCCCCGGCGATTTCTACGCGGCACTGCGCGCCAACTGGCCGGACGCGTCCGCGCTGATCAGTCTTGCCGATACCGGACGGGTCCCCAAGGGCGCTTACCTTGAGCGCTTCGTGATGCCGTTCAAGCCCGCCGAGATCGAGAAGCTGCCGCAGGACCGCCGCGCCTTCTGGACGGAATTCGCGAGCTGGCTCATCACGCAGCAGTTTGTCACGGCGCTTATCGATAAATTCGAACCGTATGTCAAAGAGCGATTTGGGGACGACCTGTATCAATGCGAATTTGCCGCGGATTCGCTGATCGTGCGCGACCTGACCAATTTCAGTATCGGCCCGCACACGGACGCGCCGCATCGGCTGCTGTCAATGCTCTTTTACTGTCCGGACGATGACGCGCTGAAACATCTGGGAACGTCCATTTACGTGCCGCGCGATCCGGCTTTTCATTGCCGCGGCGGTCCGCATTACCCGCACAGCCTGTTCCACAAAGTCATGACCATGGAATACAGACCGAACTCATTGTTCGCTTTTATCAAGAATGATCATTCGTTTCACGGCGTTGAGCCGATAGGTGATCAGGACGTGCTGCGCGATATACTGCTTTACGATATTCGCGTGTCCGGGCCGCAGGGCAAGCCGGAAAGCAAACCCGCCGCCGGTTTAGGATTGAGGATGCTGAAGGGTTTATTCGGCGGCGGCAGGAATTAACGTAATTACTTCAACGGAGCGTCGTCATGGCTTTATTTGGTTCGGTTTCTGGCAAGGATGTCGATACGTTTGCAAAAGGCCTCGCTGAGGACCTCGCCAAACGTTACCCGCCGGCGCTCGATAAGGGAAACGAGCGCAAGATCTCGCAAAAGCGGCTGACGAGCATACTCGAGGACACGTTTGGCCGGGCAATTGAATTCCGGCGGCAGCACAAACTCGGCGTCTACAAAAAAGCCCGCCTTGGCAACACGTTCCGCTGGGAACTGCAGGAAATGGGCTACAGCGAGAAATTCATCGAAGTCGCCACCGAAGGCCTCATCGTTTATATTACTAGGAAGTAGCACCATGAGAGGCGGAACAGGGGCCCCGCGGTTTTTGCGGGGATGTGACCCTCGAAGGGTGCAGGCGGCCGAAACGCCTATACTCTGAACCCTCGCTGGTCTTGCTGAGGCCGCGCGCGGCGGCATAGGCAATTTCCCATGCCCTCGAGGAGGTGATCCTCGAAGCATACCGGCGACCGACACGACCATCCCTCTCATTGAGACTCCCGTTCCGAGGTCGCGTGCGGCGAGACGCAAAACAGGGGTCCCGCCGCTTTTCGGCTGTGGCGGTCTGTTTAACTACGCCGCCGGCGGCGCAACGTAGCCCGGGATCTTTGCCAGATCGAATTCATCAATCTGGTGCCGGTCCATGCTCTGCTCGGCGTATTTCAGGTAGACCTTCTCCCACATGAATACATCGAACAGGTCGGGGTCGATGTGCCCGCCAAGCTTGAACTTGCCCAGTATCGTGAGCGATTCGGACAAGGTCTTGCCCTTCTTGTAAGGACGGTCCTTGGCGGTCAGTGCTTCGAAAATGTCGGCAATGCCCATGCAGCGCGCCTGCACCGACATCTGTTCGCGCGTGAGCCCGCGCGGATAGCCTTTGCCATCCATGCGTTCGTGATGGCCGCCGGCATACTCAGGCACGTTTTTCAGGTGCTTGGGCCACGGCAGCGCTTCGAGCATCTGGATCGTAACGTCGATATGATGGTTGATGATCCGGCGCTCATTGGCGGTCAAGGTGCCCGCGCGTATCGTCAGGTTTTCAACTTCATCCGCCGTCAGGAGATCGGCTTCATTTCCCGTAACGTCGCGCCAGCGATACTTGACCGCGATTTGTTTCACCCGCTCCTGGTCCTCCGGCGTCATCGCCTCGCCGCCAACATTGGCGAAACGCAGGAACTCGCGATCCTCGCCGATCTCGCGCATCTGCAGGTCGAACCTGCGCTGAACCTCGTCCAGCGCCGGCTTGTCGCCTTTTTCCGGACTATGCAGCCTCGCTCCCAGCATGGCGATTTGCGCGTCACGCTTGACGACCTCAAACCGCGTGTCGATGAGATTGATACGGTCGTATATCGTGTGCAGTTTCGTCGCCTTGTCGACCACGTGAACCGGGGTAGTCACCTTGCCGCAATCGTGCAGGAGCCCCGCGATCTTGAGCTCGTAGCGGTCCTTTTGCGTCATGCTGAAGCTCTTCAGCGGACCGACCTTGCAATTGTCGACAGCCTCCGCCAGCATCATCGTCAGGAGGGGCACGCGTTCGCAGTGCCCGGCCGTATACGGCGACTTGTCGTCAATCGCCGCATTGATCAGGTTGATGAACGACTCGAACAGATTTTGCAGGTGATTGATCAGGAGCCGGTTGGTCAAAGCGATCGCCGCCTGCGAGGCGAGCGATTCGGCGAGTTGCTGGTCCGCCGGCAAAAACGCGCTGACCGCGCCGCTCGTCTTGTCCCTGGCGTTCAGAAGTTGCAGCACGCCGATGATCTCGTTCTCGTGATTTTTCATCGGTACAGTCAGGAACGACTGCGAGCGATAGCCGGTATTCTTGTCGAAGTTCTTGGTGCCTGAAAAGTCGAACCCCTCCTGGGTATACGCATCCGCGATATTGA
>JAYWDM010000182.1:0-16467 GCA_043779885.1 Betaproteobacteria bacterium
AAGCGCGGAATCGCGTACCATGCGCTCCTCTTCGGTGAGCTGGTCGTTCAACAACAACGGGTCTTGCCATTGAAATGCAGGTTTAGTCGCTGGAATCGCTGCGTTCATGGGGGGCTCCTGATAACATTCGGCTCATTTTACTGCGTTATATTACCGCGCCTCGCCCGCTTGCCGGCGCGCGCGTTCCGGAAGGAATATGGCAGACACTGACTTATCCCGCCTCAGAATAGACCGCGACGCAGCGCGCGCGCCGGGGCGGCGCCGGTGGTCGTGGCTGATCGCTGCAGTCATCGCGGGGACCATCGCAGCCGCGATTGCGGTGCGCAGCATGACCGCGCCGATTGCGGTCGAGCCGGTGACTGTATCGATGGCCTATCCGTCACAATCGTTTACGCTGCTCAACGCGACCGGTTACGTGGTCGCGCAGCGCAAGGCGGCGGTGGCGTCGAAAGCGACCGGCCGGCTCGAGTGGCTGGGCGTGCGCGAAGGTTCGCGTGTCAGGCAGGGCGAAGTGCTGGCGCGGCTCGAAAACCGGGATGTATCGGCAACCCTGGAGCAGACCGCGGCAAGCATCAAGGTCGCGCAGGCAGGCCTGGAGCAGGGACAGGCGGAACTGCGCGAGGCCGAGCGCAACTTCAATCGCTCGCGCGAGTTGCTGGCAAAAAACTTCGTGTCGCAGGCGGCGCACGACGCGGCAGTGTCGCGCTACGATAAAGCGAAGTCCGGCATCAGCGGTTACCAGGCGTCGATTGCGGTGGCGCAGGCGAACTACCATGCCGCGCAGGTCGGGGTCGAACAGACGCTGATCCGCGCTCCGTTCGAAGGGGTGGTCCTTACCAAGAATGCCAACGTCGGTGACGTGATTACGCCGTTTTCATCGGCGCTTGGTTCGCAGGCCGCGGTCGTGACGATGGCGGATATGTCGACGCTCGAAGTCGAGGCCGACGTCTCGGAATCCAATCTCGGCAAGATCAAGCCGGACCAGCCGTGCGAGATCCAGCTCGATGCGCTGCCCGATGCGCGGTTTCGCGGGCGCCTGCTGCGGATGGTGCCGACCGTCGATCGCGCCAAAGCGACCGTAATGGCAAAAATCCGCTTCAACGAGCCCGATCCGCGCATCCTGCCGGAGATGAGCGCCAAGGTATCGTTTCTGTCGCGGGAAATTCAGGAGTCCGAGCGCACGGCGCGCAGCGTGCTGCAGCCGGCCGCGATCGTGCAACGCGACGGCAAAAGCGTGGTATTCGTGATAAAGGGTGACAAGGTTGCCGAGGTCGTGGTTGAGACCGGCGCCACAATCGGCGAATTGCTGGAGATCCGCGCAGGTGTCAAACCAGGTGACAAGGTCGTTCTGCGGCCGCCGGAGAAGTTGCGCGACGGCGCGCGCGTCGCGCTGCCGACAAAGTAGTTCATGCGGTGACGCTTGACTATATGAACCTAGAAAAGGCGATTAGCCGCCGATAGACGCCGATGAACGCCGATAAATCAGTGTCTTCCGGGCGCCGGCTCATTTACCTTGCGGGTGATGGGCATGCAGCATTACACCGCTTTGATTTTTTGGCGTTCATCGGCGGCTCAACTGCCGTTTTTGGGATGAATCAGATTGCACAGCCCGTCGTGGAGATCAGGAATCTCGTCAAAGCGTACCGCCGCGGCGGGCAGGTCGTGCCGGTGCTGACGGATATCACGTTTGACATCGCGGGCGGCGATTACGTCGCGCTGATGGGGCCGTCCGGTTCGGGCAAGAGCACGCTGCTCAATCTGATTGCGGGGATCGACAAGCCGGACAGCGGCCTGTTGCGCGTGAGCGGTGTCGACATCACTGCCCTCGGCGAGGCGGATCTCGCCGCGTGGCGTTCGCGCAATGTCGGCTTTATCTTTCAGTTCTACAACCTGATGCCGGTGCTTACTGCGTTCGAGAACGTCGAACTGCCGCTGTTGCTGACCGATCTGTCGTCCCGCGAGCGCAGGGAGCACGTGCTCGCCGCGTTGTCCCTGGTGGGCCTTACCGACCGCATGGAACACTTTCCGTCGGAGCTGTCGGGTGGCCAGCAGCAGCGCGTCGCCATCGCGCGCGCGATCATTTCGGATCCGGCGATCCTGGTTGCGGACGAACCGACCGGCGATCTTGACCGTGCAGCGGCCGCGGACGTGCTGAATATGATGGATCGGCTGAATCGCGATTTGGGCAAGACGATAATCATGGTCACACACGATCCGCACTCCGCCGAAAAAGCGCGTACGGTGCGGTATCTGGACAAAGGGGAGCTTAGGATTGAGGATTGAGGAATCAGATCTTTCTTACTTTCTCGATCCTCAATCCTCAATCCTCGCTCCTCAATCCTGCACATATGTATTTCAAGCTGATCGTCCGCAACGCGCTCCGGCATAAGCTGCGCACCGGGCTTACCGTGCTCGGCATCGTGGTCGCCATACTCTCGTTCGGCCTGCTGCGCACGGTGGTCGACGCATGGTATGCGGGTGCGGAAGCGGCCTCCAAGTCGCGTTTGGTGACGCGCAATTCGATTTCTCTCGTCTTTTCGCTGCCGCTGACTTATTCGGCGAAGATCAGGCAGATCGACGGCGTCAAGGCCGTCTCGCACGCCAACTGGTTCGGCGGCATTTACGTAACGGAAAAAAATTTCTTTCCGCAGTTCGCCGTGCAGGCGTCGACCTACTTCGATCTCTATCCGGAGTTCGTCGTGCCGCCGGGCGAGATGCGGGACTTCCTGCGCGACCGCAAAGGCGCGTTGGTCGGGCGCAAGCTCGCTGACACCTACGGGTTCAAAATCGGCGACCAGGTCAGTCTGCGCGGCACCATATTTCCGGGCAACTGGGAGTTCGTCGTGCGCGGGATCTACGACGGCGCGCAAACGAAGACCGATACCTCGCAGTTCTTTTTTCAATGGGATTATCTCAACGAAACGATGAAGAAAACGGTGCCGCGGCGGGCGAACTCGGTGGGTGTTTACATTATTTCATTGACGAGTGCCGACCGCGCGGGCGAGGTCGCCGCGGCGGTCGACCGGACATTCAGGAATTCTCTTGCGGAAACGCTGACGGAGACCGAGCAGGCGTTTCAGCTCGGGTTCGTGTCGATGACCGAAGCCATCGTTGTCGCCATCAAGATCGTTTCTTTCCTCGTGATATTCATCATCATGGCGGTCATGGCGAACACCATGGCGATGACGGTGCGCGAACGCATGGCCGAGTACGCGACGTTAAAGGCGCTGGGCTTCGGACCGGCGCACCTCGCGTTGCTCATCTTCGGCGAATCGCTCGCGATCGCGGGCGCGGGCGCGGCCATCGGCATCGGCCTGACGTTTCCCGTCGCCGACCGATTTGGCAAAGCGCTGGGCAGCTTGTTCCCCGTATTCAACGTCAACACCGAAACAATCTACATGCAATTGGCGGCAGGCCTGATCGTGGGCGCGGTCGCGGCGCTCGTTCCGTGCGTGCGGGCGGCGCATATCCGCATCGTCGATGGATTGCGCAGCGTGGGCTGATGAAAATCCCGTTTGCTTATACGTTTCGCAATCTGTGGACGCGCCGGCTGACAACGCTGCTCACCGCGGGCGGCATGGCGCTCGTCGCGTTCGTGTTCGCGACGGTATTGATGCTCGAGGAAGGGCTGCGCAAAACGCTGGTTGAGACCGGGTCGTACGACAACGTGGTCGTGATCCGCCGCTCCGCGCAGACCGAGGTGCAAAGCGGCATCGACCGCGCGCAGGCGGCGCTGATTGAAAGCCAGCCTGAAATCGCGTTCGGCGCCGATGGCGAGCGCCTGGTGTCGAAGGAAACGGTGGTGCTGGTCAATCTCATCAAGCGCGCTTCGGAGAAACCGACCAACGTGATGATCCGCGGGGTGGCGCCGCAGGGTCCGGGCCTGCGTCCGCAGGTAAAAATTATCGAGGGCCGCATGTTCCGGTCAGGCGCGTCCGAGATCGTCGCTGGCCGCAATGCGGCCGAACGCTTCAAAGGCGCAGGCATCGGCGAAACGCTGTGGTTCGGCCAGCGCGAGTGGCGCGTGGTCGGCACTTTTGATGCGGGGAAAAGCGGATTCGATTCTGAAATCTGGGGCGATGCCGACCAGTTGATGCAGGCGTTCCGGCGCCCGGTTTTTTCCGCGCTCGTGTTGAAGCTTAGCGACCCGGCGCGCTTCGATCAGCTGAAAGCGCGCCTGGAAAGCGACCAGCGGCTCACGGTCGAAGCGAAGCGCGAGACGGTTTTTTATGCCGATCAGTCGGAAGTGCTGGCCAATTTCATTCGCTATCTGGGGCTCACGCTGTCGATCATTTTTTCGGTCGGCGCGGTGATAGGCGCAATGATCACCATGTACGCGTCGGTGGCCAGCCGCACGGGAGAGATCGGGACGCTGCGCGCGCTCGGTTTTCGGCAGCGCAGCGTGCTGGCGGCGTTTCTGCTTGAAGCCATGCTGCTCGGACTCGTCGGCGGCTGTGTCGGCCTCGCGCTGGCGTCGTTCATGCAGTTCTTTACGATTTCCACCATGAACTGGCAATCGTTCTCCGAGCTTGCATTCAGTTTCACCTTGACGCCGGCGATCGCCACGAAAACGCTGTTGTTCGCACTGGTCATGGGCGTGGTGGGCGGCTTCCTGCCGGCCATACGCGCCGCGCGGCTGAGCATCGTTGACGCTCTGCGCGCGGCGTGAGTCCGGAAAAAGCGCTCAGCCTGCGCTGAACGCCGAAAAGCTAACCCGGCGCCGCGCGGGGCGCCGCGGCGCGGGTCAGCGGGTCGATGGTTCCCATATGAAATTTGAATTCACCCGCCCGGCGGTCGCTGTAGTAGTGCATGAGCGTGTTGCGTACGGTTGCGAATGCGAGCTCATCCCACGGAATATCGCGCTCGGCGAAAAGTGTCGCTTCGAGCGTTTCGGCGCCCGCGCTGAAATCGAGATCGAGCAGGCGCGCGCGAAACAGTATGTAGACCTGGTTGATGTGAGGAATGTTGTACAGCGCGTAGAGCTGACCGATCTCGACCCGCGCGTTCGCCTCTTCGAGCGTTTCGCGGGCCGCGCCCTGATAGGTGGTTTCGCCGTTTTCCATGAAACCCGCCGGCACGGTCCACAGGCCGTGACGCGGCTCTATCGCGCGGCGACAAAGCAGAATCCTGTCATCCCACTCGGCGATGCAGCCAACGATCATGCGCGGATTCTGGTAGTGAATCGTGCCGCAGGCGCTGCATACGAAGCGCGGCAGCGCGTCGCCCTCGGGGATGCGCCGTTCGACCGTTGCGCCACAATTGCTGCAGAATTTCAAATGGGAAGGTGGTTTGTGAGGGGGACTGACATGGTTACTATACGGTAATCAATCCGGGTTGGAAATTGGCATCGCAGGCGACCAGCCGGGCTTCGCGTTGCGCGGAAAATCGCAGCGCATGCCACTTCCGCGGCGGCTCGTGCATGATATGATCAAAATCAGTCTTCGAAGCAGACGGACGTGCAGGCGCTGCGCACGGGTTGCACACGGTGGTCGATCAATTCTATGGAGATGGAACATGGGCGACAAAGCAAAAATGGTGGTGGTCGGTTTGGTGTCGTTGGTCATCGGCGCCGCGGGCGCTGGCGGATACGGCATGCTGCAGGTTGATGAAGTGAAGCAACAGCTGACGGCCGTGACGCAGGAGAAGGAGCAGGCGGTGCAGGATGCGAATCGCCTGCGCAGACAGGGTGATGACGCCACAAAAAAATACGGCCGGGAACTGGGCAAACTGGTGATGGCGGCCGCGGCAACCGCGCCCGCTGAGGCGGCGCCGGTTACGGGGCAGCCTGCGACGACTCCGCCCGCCGACGACGGGGCGAAGGCAATCGACAGCGCGCGCGCGATATTGGCGATGCGCGACGGTTTCCGCGCTTCCCTCGATGGGGTGCGCGGCGCGATGAATTCCGACATGGACGCGCTGGCCGCCGAACTGGGCAATCCGGCGCCGACTGCCGGCAAAGTCAGAGAGATACTGGATAGTCTGAAGATGAATTGGCCGGGCAGGGAGAAGGACCTGGAAGCGGCGACGCGCAGACTGCTCGGCGATCTTGGTCTGGCCCAGGCGCCCGCCGCGCCGAAACCTGCGGTTGCGCCGCCAGCTACTGCCACGCCGGCGCCGGCCGATACCAAGAAGTAACCGTAACTGCGCGGCGCACCGTCAGCCTCGCGCGTGCAGCGTGCCTGCAACCGCGCACTCGTCCGCTATTTATTATTGCCCGGCCGGGGCGCGCGCCTGCCTGAATGGCGTGCGCTCATTCAGTTCGTCGAGATAGATGGCGACGCCGCGCGTTTCGCGCGCGAGAAAATCCTCGATCGCGGCGGCGAATTGCGGATGCGCGAGCCAATGCGCGGAGTGCGTCTGGACCGGCATCAAGCCGCGCGCGATCTTGTGTTCGCCCTGTGCGCCGCCCTCGAAGGTGGCGATGCCGTGCGCAATGCAAAATTCGATCACCTGGTAGTAACACGCCTCAAAATGCAGCGACGGATGGTGTTCGAGGGCGCCCCAATAACGGCCGCACAGGCGCCGGCCGTTGTGTATGTTGAGCGATGCTGCGATCGATCGCCCGTTGCGCATGGCAACGATGAGCACCAGATTTTCCGGCATGCTGCTGCCGATTGCGCGGAAGAAGTCAAGATTCAGGTACGGTGTCGAATGATGCTGGCGGTAGGTTTCGCGATAGCAGCGATTGAAAAACGCCCATAGCGCATCCGTGATCGCCGCGCCGGGAAACCACTCGAAAATGATGCCCGCATCACGTACGCGGCGCCTCTCCTGCTTGATTTTTTTGCGTTTGTCGTGATTGAAGGTGGCGAGAAAGCCGTCAAAATCGGCGTAGCCGCCATTGCGCCAGTGAAATTGCACGCCGTGGCGCAAAGCCAGCCCGCGCTCACGCATTTCGCCGGCCTGCCCGTCGGTCGGATACAGGCAGTGCAACGACGAGGCGCGTGTTTCGCGTGCAAGCTGGAGCGCGGCGTCGACCAGGACGTGGCGCCGTTCGACGGTGTCCGCCATTGCGCGGCTGCCGGTAACCGGCGTAAAGGGGACTGCGCTCAGCAATTTGGGGTAATACGTCAGCCCGTGCCGTTGATAGGCGTCGGCCCACGCCCAGTCGAACACGTACTCTCCATAGGAATGCGATTTGAGATAAAGCGGCATGGCGCCGGCGCATGCGCCGTTTTCGCGCAGGATCAGGAAATGCGGCGCCCAGCCGGTGCGGGCGCTCGCGCAGCCCGTTTCGTGCAGCGCATGCAGGAATTCATGCCGGAGAAACGGATCGTCGCCGGCCAGCAGGTTCCACTCTTGCGCGGGGACGCACGCGATGGAGTCGCGGACTTCGACGACCGGATCAGCTGATTTCAAGGCGTTGGTCTGCGCGCGTAGAGGGAACGGTAGGCAAATGATATATTAGCAGCATGAAAATCGCGATTGCTCAAATCAACTGCAC
This sequence comes from Betaproteobacteria bacterium, assembly GCA_043779885.1. Classification (GTDB taxonomy): domain Bacteria; phylum Pseudomonadota; class Gammaproteobacteria; order Burkholderiales; family SG8-41; genus PALSA-1004. The sequence continues at coordinate 7,445 of JAYWDM010000182.1, forward strand.
GGTCGGCGATCTTGCGGGCAACGTTGCGCGCATACTCGACTTTGCCGCGCGCGCGCGCGCGCAGTCGGCCAGCCTGCTCGTGACGCCCGAACTCGCGCTGTGCGGCTATCCGCCCGAGGATTTGCTGTTGCGTGACGATTTCTACCGTAGCTGTGATATCGCTCTGGACCAGCTTGCGGCAGGGATCGAAGGTATTACGGTCGTCGTCGGTCATCCGCGCCAGGTCGGTCTCAAGCGCTACAACGCGGCCTCGGTCATCCAGAACGGGCGCGTGGTGGCGACTTATCATAAGCATGCGCTGCCCAACTATACGGTTTTCGACGAGAAGCGCTACTTCGATGCCGACGATAAACCATGCGTCGTCCATGTCGACGGCATCAGTTTCGGCGTGAATATCTGCGAAGATACGTGGGGGACGCAGGGCCCGTTGCTGGCGAATCCCGGGGCCAACGGCAAAGAACTCAAACTAGGCATCAATATCTGCGCCGACACGTGGCAGGCAGAAGCGCCGCGCGCCGCGCGTGCCGCCGGCGCGCACGTGCTGCTGGTGCTCAATGCTTCGCCCTATCATCTGCGCCAGCAAAATTCGCGCTATGACGTCATGCGCGAGCGCGTGCTCGAGAATGGCATGCCGCTGATTTACGCGAATATGGTGGGCGGGCAGGATGAACTGGTATTTGACGGCGCGTCGTTCGCGCTCAACCGCGCCGGCGAGGTTACGCATCAATTGCCGGCGTTCAAGGAGGCGCTGGGTATCGTAACGATCGAACAGGGCGATCTCGTCCCGGGGACGGTAACACCCAGGCGCGCAGTGGAAGCCGACGTATATGATGCATTGTGTCTGGGCGTGCACGATTACGTCACCAAAAACGGCTTTCCCGGCATCCTGCTCGGGCTGTCGGGCGGCATTGACTCCGCGCTGACCGTTGCGATCGCGGCCGATGCGCTCGGCGCCGGCAAGGTGCACGCGGTGATGATGCCGTCCCAGTATACGGCGGGCATGAGCCGCGAGGACGCATGCGCCGAGGCCGACGCACTTGGCGTGCGCTACTCGGAGATTGCAATCAAGCCCATGTTCGACGCTTTTCAGGCCGCATTGGAGCCTGATTTCAAAGGTCTGCCGGCCGATACGACCGAAGAAAATCTGCAATCGCGCATTCGCGGCACATTGTTGATGGCGCTGTCAAACAAATCGGGCGCTATCGTGCTGACCACCGGCAACAAGAGTGAAATGGGCACCGGCTATGCGACCCTGTATGGCGATATGGCAGGCGGCTTTGCGGTGTTGAAGGACATCAGCAAGATGCTGGTCTATCGGCTTGCCAATTACCGCAACAGCGTGTCGCCGGTGATTCCGCAGCGGGTCATAACGCGCGCGCCGTCCGCCGAGCTGCGTCCCGACCAGACCGACCAGGACAGTCTGCCACCCTATGCCGTGCTCGACGCCATCATGGAAGCGTATGTCGAACAAAATCTCAGTCCCCGCGAAATCGAGTCCGGTGGCTACGTCAGGAAGGACATCGAACGCGTGGTGAGCCTGCTCAGAATCAGCGAACACAAGCGACGCCAGGCGCCGATCGGCATCCGCATCACGCCGCGCGGCTTTGGCAAGGACTGGCGCTATCCGATCACCAACAAGTATCGCCACCAGTTCGGGTAGCGATGATTGATACATCGGGGTACGCCCCGGTTGCCGTGAGGCTTTATAATAGGCATGGGTACCGGCGGCGCCAGGCCAACGGTCAAGACAGGCGGGGGAAGTGGCCATGAAAAAAATCGAAGCGATATTCAAGCCGTTTAAACTGGATGAAGTCCGTGAGGCATTGTCCGAAATCGGCGTCAGCGGACTCACCGTTACCGAGGTCAAAGGCTTTGGCCGGCAAAAAGGACACACCGAACTGTACCGCGGCGCCGAATACGTGGTCGACTTCCTGCCCAAGGTCAAGATTGAAGTGGTGATAGCGGAAGACATGCTCGAAGGCGCGGTCGACGCCATCGTGAAGGCCGCGCGTACCGGCAAGATCGGTGACGGCAAGATCTTCGTGACGAGCGTGGATCAGGTCATACGGATACGCACCGGCGAAACCAACGAAGCGGCAATCTGAAGGCAGGATTGGGGATCGGGGATTGAGGATTGAGGTTGCATCGACTCAATCCTCAATCCTGTTTCCTCGTTCCTGATTTTAGCAGCACCATCACCGCGCCACCCCCGCCGTCGATCTGGCGCGCCTGGCAGAACGCGAGGACCTCGTCGCGCTGCATCAACCAGTTCGCAACCTTGGTTTTCAGCACCGGCTGGCGGTTCTTCGAGCGCAGGCCTTTGCCATGGATGATGCGCACACAGCGTGCGCCGTGGCGCAGGCAGGCATGCAGAAACTCAGCCAGCGATACGCGGGCCTCCACGGAGGTCAGTCCATGCAGGTCGAGCTCATCCTGGATAATCCAGTGTCCGCGACGGAGTTTTTTCAGTGCTTGCGGTGACAGTCCGTTGCGCAGAAAGACCAGTTCCTCGCCGGTCTCGACGCCGATGTCCCATGTGATGTGATCGCTGAGGCTGTCGGCGAGCGCAGCGCGCTCATCGCGCAGATGTTGCACCGGGACTGGCTTGGCCCGCGGCTGCGCATGGATCACGCGTCCATGGTCGGGCAGGGGGGTGACGTTTGCGAACAGGTTCTCGAACAAGTCGCCGTCGTCGTCAGTGGCCGTTGCGGGTCGCTTCTTCACACACGCCATTTCGCCCGCATTGCCGTCGCGGCGCGCGTCAGGTGGCGAGTGACTCGAGGTATTTCTGCGCGTCCAGCGCGGCCATGCAGCCGGTGCCGGCGCTCGTTACCGCCTGGCGATAGACATGATCCTGCACGTCGCCGGCGGCGAACACGCCGGGAATGCTGGTGGCGGTTGCGCCTCCATCCAGCCCGCTGCGGGTCGTGATGTAACCGTTTTTCATGTCGAGCTGTGCGCTGAAAATGTCCGTGTTGGGGCGGTGCCCTATCGCGATGAAGACGCCCTGCAGCCTGGTTTCCGCAGTCACGCCGGTCTTGGCGTTTTTCACGCGCATGCCGGTGACCCCGGTCTGGTCGCCGAGCACTTCGTCCAACACGTGGTCCCACAGCAGGGACGCTTTGCCGGCGGCAACTTTTTCATTGAGTTTGTCGACCAGAATGGCCTCGGCGCGAAATTTGTCGCGCCGATGCACGACGGTGACGTGGCGCGCGATGTTCGTCAGGTACAGCGCTTCTTCCACCGCTGTATTGCCGCCGCCGATCACGGCGACGTCCTGCTCTTTGTAAAAAAAACCGTCGCACGTCGCGCAACCCGAAACCCCGCGCCCCATGAACGCTTCTTCCGACGGCAGTCCGAGATACATTGCCGATGCGCCGGTGGCGATGATCAACGCATCGCAAGTGTAAGTCGCATCGTCGCCAACGAGGGCAAATGGCTTCGCGCCGAGTTGCGCGGTGTGTATCTGGTCGAAAATGATCTCGGTCTTGAAGCGTTCGGCGTGTTTTTGAAAGCGCTCCATTAATTCGGGCCCTTGTACGCCCATGGCGTCTGCCGGCCAGTTATCGACATCGGTCGTCGTCATCAGTTGACCGCCCTGGGCGAGCCCGGTTACCAGTACCGGCTGCAGATTTGCGCGTGCGGCGTAAACCGCGGCGCTGTAACCGGCAGGTCCCGATCCCAGGATCAAAAGGCGGCAATGCTTGGTAGGTTTTGACATTTAATGGCCTGAAATGGCTTAAGGTTGTAAAAAAACAACATTTTGGCAGTGAAATGCATCGGCTGTCGAGCCATACTTCAACTTTAACAAAAACCTTTAATCCATTGCTATACAATAAAAAACTCGTATTTTTGCGCCGGCCAGAAATAACTCAAATGGCGAGACCAGGGGTACAGGCAACTTGCAGTTTATCTGCGGCAGCGGGGCGGGCCGCGGCGTGGCTTGTTTTGGTCTGGTCAGTGCTTGCACAGGCCGCGGCGCCAATTGCGCCATTCGAAATCACCGGCTACGCGGTGGAAGGCGCACCGCTGCTGCGCTCCGCGGATTTTTCACGCATTGTTGCGCCTTTCATGGGCAGGCAAAAATCTTCGGCGGACGTTAAAAACGCCCAGCGGTCGTTGCAACAGGCGTACCTGGACTTGGGACATTGCTCGGTGCAGGTAGCTGTGCCGGATGCCGAGCCGCAAGCCGGCGTCGTTACGTTCAAAGTAATGCAATCGACACTCGCGCCGGGCAAAGACTGTTTCCCGTTGATGACGCTGGACGTGATGCGCGAGCGGCAAATTCCGGTTGCTCCCGACCCCGCTGCCGAGGTTGCCCATTCCGCGGTAACCCGTATGGCTGCAAGTGCAGCGCCCCCGGTGACCGAATTCCGCTTGGACGTTGCACCCGCGACGCAGGTCTCGTTCCAGGATCGTTCGTTTGCGCAAGCCAACGCGACGGAGACCGCACCCACTTCTGCGATCGTTGCGGGGTTGGCGTCGCCTGAAACGCCGCCGTCGCCGCAAGCAGCTGGCGCGCCTGCGCCTACGACCGAATCGAAGCCCGCGCAGCGCGTCGCGCAGGCGCCCGCAGTGGAGGCCGCACCTGCCGATCCAGCCCCCGCTGCTCCGGCTTTGACCTTTGATATCGACCGTTATCGGGTAGACGGTAATACCCTGCTTAAATCGGATGCGATTGCTAAAATTCTGCAACCTTACGTGGGCAAACAAAAGGACTTTGCCGATGTCCAGCGGGCGCTGGAGGCCTTGCAAATCGCCTACCAGAAGGCTGGTTGGGGCGCGGTGCAGGTCACGCTGCCGGAACAGGAACTCGAGCGCGGCGAAGTGCGTTTTGAGGTAATCGAAACCCGGCTCGGAAAAATCGAGGTACAGGGCAATGAGCATTTCGATGCGGCGAATGTGCGCAGAAGCGTGCCGTCCCTGAAACCCGGTGAAACGCCCAACTCGTTCGCCGTCAGCCGCAGCCTGAAGGTCGCGAACGAGAACCCGGTCAAGCAGTCACAAGTGTCGCTGAAGGCGGGCAGCAAAGACGGCGAAGTTGATGCCACGATCAAGGTCGTCGACGACAATCCGCGCAAATACAGCGTCAGCCTTGACAACACGGGGACCGGCAACACCGGGCAATTCCGTCTCGGATTGGGATTCCAGCATTCGAATTTGTGGAATCGCGATCATCAACTCACTTTCCAATATATTACGAACCCGGAGCACCCCAATAAAGTTACCGTATTGGGCCTCGGTTACCACGTTCCGCTTTATGGGCGGGGCGACTCAATGGATCTCGTTCTGGGCTATTCGACCGTCGATTCGGGAACTGTACAGCAACTGTTCAATGTGAGCGGCGCGGGCCTCATCGTGCTTGGCCGCTACAATCTCAACCTCAACCGGATTGAAGATTACGAACACAAAGTCACCTTCGGCATCGACTATAAATCATTCCAGAATCAGGTATTGATCAACGGCACGTCGTTGGTGCCTGACATTACGCTGCATCCGGTCAGTATTGCGTATTCCGGTGAATTGCGCCGAGAGAAAAGTACTCTGAATTTTTACACGGGCCTTACCTACAACCCGTTACCGGGCGGTAACGACGCGGCGCAAAGCGATTTCCGGGCCTCGCGGGGTGGCGATGGCGGCGCGTCCGCGGAGTACGTGATCTGGCGTTACGGCGTGAACTACCAGCGCTTGTTCCTCGATGACTGGACATTACGTTTCGCTGCGAACGCGCAGACAACCCGTAACGCGCTCGTTGCAGGCGAACAGTTCGGCCTCGGCGGCGCCAACAGCGTGCGCGGATTCAACGAACGCACTTATTCAAACGATAAAGGGCATCAGGCGACGGTTGAAATTTATACGCCGGACATCGCGAGCAAGATCGGATTTGCCGGGGGCCGCCTCAAACTGCTCGCGTTTTATGACACTGGCACTTTGTCCAGGAATTTCCTGCAGATCGGTGAGCAGTCCGGGTTAAGCGCCGACAGCATCGGTCTTGGCATAAGGCTGACAATCCGCGATAAATTCAACCTGCGCGTGGATTATGCGCAGGTCAAGCACGACGGCGGTGTGGACTCGGGTTTGCGTGACGGGCGGCGCAATTCCAATACCGTGCATGCCTCGGCAATTTTTGTTTATTGAAGCGCGCGCAGCCATGACGAACGGCGTTCATAACAGAAATATTTTGGATTATGTTTTGCATCAATGGCTTGCGTGGAGTGATTCGGCCGGATTTTGCCGCTGACCAAGGTCCGATACCCATGCGTTGGGAAACGTGATTTTGTTCTCTTGTTCCTGTTATCAGATTGGCATACTGTTGGTTGCAGCTGCGCCGTCAGGCACGACTTTTGCAACGATGTAGTCCTTAGTCGGCGGCAATCGTTGGTCGGGACTCACGCGTATTGGATTCAACGCGTTGATGTTGCAGCGAACCGGCAAGCCAAAACCTGAGGAGGGGATGGAGACAGGTGTGTGCCCGTTTGGTACGCACGTGACGTTTTTTCGGCAATTGACGTTGTTTGCCGGCGGCCAAGACTGTCGCCGGCCGGGAGTGTGAGCCATGAAAAAATCGAGTCGCAGCAAACGGGTATCCTGGCAGCGCAATCTCGTTACCCTGGCGGTCGCGTCCTGTTTTGCCACGGAAATCTACGCTGCCAACCCGGCGCCGGCGACGCTGCCGTTCGGGCCGACGGTGATCAATGGCCAGGTATTCTTCAACTACAACGGCAACCTGCTCCAGATCACCAATACCCCGGGCGCGGTCATCAACTGGCAGGGATTTTCGATTGGCGCCAGTGAAATCACCCGCTTTATCCAGCAGTCCGCTGCCAGCGCAGTTCTGAACCGGGTAACCGCCGGCAATCCCTCCGTAATTCTCGGCGCGCTGCAATCTCAACTGGCAAATGGAACCACCGGTGGACGCGTATTCCTGATTAATCCGAGCGGGATAGTTTTTGGCGCGGGCGCCCAGATCGACACCGGCGGACTGGTCGCATCGACGCTCGGTTTGTCGGATGCGGATTTTCTTGGCGGCCGTAACCGTTTTACCGAAGTGCCCGGGGCCGGCGGCATCGTGAACCAGGGCACCATCACGACGCCCACCGGCGGCAGCATTTACCTGGTGGCGCCGAGTATCACCAACTCGGGGATCATACGCAGCGACGGCGGAGAGATCATCCTTGCGGCCGGCAAGAGCGTCGAACTCGTGAATGCGAACTCGCCCGACCTGCGCGTCACCATTACCGCGCCCGACAACCAGGCGGTCAATCTCGGGCAAATCATCGCTCAAGGCGGCAAAGTCGGCATTTACGGCGGGCTCATTCGTCAGGGCGGCGTGGTCAACGCGAACACTGCGGTGAGGGGCGAGAACGGCAAGATCGTTTTCAAGGCGACAAAGGACGTAACGCTCGATGCGGGCAGCGTTACCACAGCCAGCGGACCGACCGGCGGCTCGATATCGATACAAGCGGACACCGGCAAGGTAACTATCGCCGGCACGGTAGAGGCGAACGGCACGCAAGGCAAAGGCGGCGCGATAGCGGTTGCGGGGCAGCAGGGCGTGGCAGTCGAGCCCACCGCGCGCATCACTGCCAATGGTACGGAAGGCGGCAGCGTCACGCTGACGTCGAGTAGCGGATCGGTAACGGTCGCAGCGCCGGTAACTGCCAACGCATCGGTGGGACGCGCGGGTGAAGTCGCGCTGAATGCGGCGACGACTACGGCGCTCGCTGCAACAGCGCAACTCGGCGCCAGCGGCGGACAAGGCAGCGGCGTCGTATCCGTGAAGGGCAGCGGCGGCGTCACGTTCGATGCAGGCAGCGCAGTGACCGCAACCGGCGCGACCGGCGGAACCGTTACCGTGCAGGCCGACCAGGGCGCCGTCGTGGCGCAGGGAACAATCGACGTCACTGCGACGGATGGAGCCGGCGGCAACGTGCACGTTGCCGCACTCGCCGATATTACGCTTGACGTCGGCAGCCAGATCCTTGCACGGGGCCGCTCCGGTGGCGAAGTCCGCGTTGAATCGCGCGACGGCACGCTGCTCGCGTCCGGTTTGATCGACGGCCAGGGCAACGAGGGTCCCGGCGGACTCGTCTGGTTGCTCGCGCCGCGCGTCGGCCTGATCCGCGAGTCGGTGGTGAACGTTTCCGGCCTGACCGGTGGCGGCACGGTGCTGGTTGGCGGCGATTTCCAGGGCAAGAATCCAAACGTTCAAAACTCCGTTGCGGTATTCGTCGGTCCCGGCGCAAGCGTCCGTGCAGATGCCTTGCAACGCGGCGATGGCGGCAAGGTCATCGTGTGGTCGGACGTCAGCACCCGGTTTCACGGAACCGTGAGCGCACAAGGCGGCGCGCAATCCGGCGACGGCGGCTTCGTCGAGGTGAGCGGAAAAGGCCATCTTGATTTCAATGGCATCGTGAATACGCTGGCCGCCGGCGGTATTGCAGGCACTTTGCTGCTCGATCCGACCAGTATTTTTATTGCCGTCGATCAGACGAGCGCAAACAACGCAGGCATGTCGGGAACTGATGCCAGTGCCGACACCGGATCCGGATTGAATCCAACCGTGTTCGCCGCATCGGGACTGGTGCCGGATTCGCTGTTGACTACGGGCAACCTGCAAACGGCTCTTGGCCTCAGCAGGGTAGTGGTCACCACGACGAATGCGAGCGGCACGGGCCTTGGCAATATCGTCGTGGTTGACGCGATCGTGGCGCCGGTCGGCACTAATGGGCTTACCCTGCGCGCGGACAACAACATCGCCCTGCTCGCAGGCGGGCGCATCGACTACGCGACCAACGGGAATACCGGGAACGTAACGCTGTCAGCAACTGGCGGGGCGATCACAACCGCGGGCGGCACCATCAAAATGGGTGGCGGCTCCCTGCTCCTGAATGCGTCCAGCGGCATAGGCACCGCACCGAATCCGATGCTGACCACCGGCATCGGTAATCTGGCGGCGCAAACCGGTACGGGCGGCGTATTCGTGCGCAATAGCGGCAGCGGCAACATGAACGTAACGGCGG
>JAYWDM010000183.1:0-16430 GCA_043779885.1 Betaproteobacteria bacterium
CCGCCGTCGGTCATGAAGTAGTCGCCGGCGAGTTGCGGCAGGGCGTTTCTATGTTTGGCCATGATTATTTTCTCTTCCTTGCACGTTCATCACATCCGCCATAGCAGCCAACTGTCGATAACCGCACGCTCGACCTTGCGCGTCCCGTGCATCATGCGCCGCCGCAGGTGGCGCGGCAAATAGCTGTCCACATGGCTTATCGGCGCGCAGCTCGCAACCGCAGCGTCCCACCGCGAGCCAAGAACTGTCGCGACGGTCCGCATTCGCGCGAGTGCCTTCGCGATGACGAGGCACGCCGCCCGCAGTCCGGGGCTGCCCGCCTGCCGTGCGGATTGCTGATTGCCGGCAGCCATCATTTGCGCTCGATCACGACTTCGAGGTACTCGCCGGGCACCACCAGCGATTGGGGTCCCGCGGTGTTGCAGCGGTTGAGCAGCGCCGTAATATCTTTTTCCAGAGCGGCCTGCCCGGCGGCGTCCAGCGCCGCGAACGCCTTGTGCGTCGGTCCGTAGAAGTCGCGGAAAATCTGTATCCAGTGCGCCGCGGAGCGATAACGGAAGTTGAACATCTTGCGCGCGCTTCGAGTGTGCGCGGCCCCGTCGCCAAACAGCTCGGCAAGGTGGGTTTCGGCTCCCCACAACGCCGGCGATTTGAGTCCCGCCGGCGGGGGAATGTAAGCGCCGATTACCTTGAACAACTGTCCGATAAAGCCTTCCGGCGTCCAGTTCGCCAGTCCAATGCGTCCGCCGCGGCGCACCACGCGCAGCATCTCGCGCGCGGGCCGCGTGTGATCCGGGGTGAACATCGCGCCGAACGTGGACAGTGCAACCTCGAAGCTGCCATCCGCGAACGGCAGGTCTTCGGCATCGGCAACGCGAAAGTGCACCGGCAGGCCCTCGGCCGCGGCGCGCGCGCGGCCTTTGTCCAGCAGTTCCGGCACGTAGTCGGTCGAGGTCACATCGGCAAAGCGGTGGGCGGCGGCGAGCGTGGCATTGCCGTTGCCGGCCGCGACATCGAGCACACGCTCACCGGCGCGGATATCGGCCGCCTCAGCGAGCGCTTCGCCGACGATTTGCAGCGTAACGCCGATGATGGCGAAGTCGCCGCTGGCCCAGGTTGCCTGCTGGCGTTGCTTGATGTTCGCGAAATCCGGCGTCGCGGTGGTGGACAGTTTTTGCTTCGAAGTTGTGCGCGTCGCGAGGGTATTCATGATTGTTTCTCCTTTACAATTGATTGCGCCAGCCGGTTCACGGTTTATTGCCGTTGCGGCAACGATTAAAAGTATCCGCGGATGGCGGCGCACCGGATATGTCCGATCCTCCGGCGTTTTTGCGCGATCCGCCGGAATTGCCGATAATCCACAGGCATGGGCGCCTTATCCGACGTTTTGCACGTGTTGCGCCTGTCGGGCGCCGTTTTTCTCGACGCCGAATTCACGGCGCCCTGGTGCGTCATTTCCAATTCCGGGCAGCCTTCTTCGGGCGCGCTCGGCGGCGGTGAGCACATCGTGTTCTTTCATTGGCTCATCTCCGGCCGCTGCAAGGCGCGCCTCGCGGCAGGGGGCGACGCTGTCGAGATTGCGGAAGGCGATATATTGTTGATGCCCAACGACGAAACGCACCTCATGGGCAGCGACCTGCAAATGGAGCCGATTGCCGCCGAGGCGCTGGTCAGGCCGGCTGCGGACCACGGCATGCTGCGCATCGAGCATGGCCGCGGCGGCGCAACGACGCGCTTCGTGTGCGGATTTCTCGCGTGCGACAAGCGCCTCTCGCGCCCGGTGCTCGAAGCGCTGCCGGGCATGCTGCGCGTGCCGTTCGGCGACGATCCGGCGGCGGCATGGTTCAGGAACCTGTTGCGGCTGGGTGCGCAGGAAACGTCGGCGCGGCGGCCCGGCCGCGACACCGTGCTCGCCAAACTCTCGGAGCTGCTATTCGTGGAAGCGATCCGCCGTTACAGCGAATCCTTGGCGGCCGGGCAGACCGGCTGGCTCGCGGGGCTGCGCGACCGCTTCGTCGGCAGGGCGCTAACCCTCATGCACCAGAAGCCCGGCCACGCGTGGACGGTCGACGCGCTCGCGAATGAAGCAGGATTGTCGCGCTCCGCGCTCGCGCAACGCTTTACCGAACTCATCGGCCAGCCGCCGATGCAATACCTGACGCGCTGGCGGCTGACCGTCGCAGCGCAACGCCTGCGCAATGATGGCGCGAGCCTTGCCAGCGTCGCGGAACAAATCGGCTACGACTCCGAAGCCGCTTTCAACCGCGCGTTCAAGCGCGAGTTCGGCATGCCGCCGGCGACGTGGCGCAGAACACGCGGCGCGGCTGATAAGGTCGCTGCGAACAGGGCAGCGCCGACGTAATGATGGTGCGTCCATTCAATTGCCGGCGATCTTCGCTTCCCTGACGACGCGCGGCCAGTTCGCGAATTTGCGCGTCGTGCGTCCCAGGTCGCCCGTAATTATTTGCGTCTGACAGGCGCGGCACGGTCACATGGTGTCGCGGTGCAAGCGACCGCTACTGAGCTTTACATAATTGCCTGACGCTCAGTCCCTCATCCCCGGCCCTTCTCCCGGAGGGTGACGGGAGATGTTCAGGCGTAAATGGGTTGTCACTCATTTACGCAATGCTCAATAAGTGTTGGAAACATGGTTCCTGTGTCCCGAATCCTGCCCTTGGGTTGACAACGTCATGCGGCGCTTGACGGCAACCCGTGCAAGGCGGAAGCTTTTCCGGCGTTGGTACTAAAACCCGCAAGCATCAAGGGGAACGGCATGGTTCAGGAGCACAAGCGTATCTCCGGCTTGTCCGGCAACGAAATATTCTTCCTCGAGAGGATGGGTTATCGCCCGGGCCAGCTTTGTGTCGGCAACAGCGTGGTCGCGCTGGGCGTATTGAAGGGGATAGGCGCCGGGCTGTCGACCCTGGGCGGCGGCGAGATCGAAGAAGTCACGCAACTCGTGCACGATGGCCGAACCAGAGCCTTTGACCGCATGATGGAGGAAGCCGCGCATTACGGCGGTGTCGGCTTGACGGGGGTGTCGTTCGACCTCATCAATCACGGCGGCAACATCGAGTTTATTACCGTGGGTTCCACCATCCGCCAGGGGCAGGGCAGGGAGTCGATACGCTTCTCGACTTCGGCCGATGTCGCGAAACTCTACTGCCAGGTCGATGCAGGTTTCAGCCCGATTCGCTTCGTGTTCGGCAACGTCGCTTATTCCATCGGTCTCGGCGGCAGCATTGCCGGCGGCCTCAAAAGCCTCGCGCGGGGGGAAGTCGCCGAGTTCACCGAAATTTTCGACCGCACGCGTCATCTGGCGCTGACCCGCATAACGGACGAAGCAAAGCGCTGCAAGGCCAACGCCGTGGTCGGCATCGAGACGACCTTGTCGCCGCTGCTGGGCGCGCAGGAAATGATCATGGTCGGCACGGCGTCGCACCACCCGGCGATCGACGCATTCGATTTGAAGCCGGTGACGAGCGACATGACCAACGAAGAAATGTGGAACATGGTCAACGTCGGCTTTCTGCCGATACGCCTGGTGATGGGCGTGTCGGTTTATTCGCTGGGGCTGAAGGGCGGGATCTTCTCCATGCTGCAATCGCTGGGCGGCGGCGAGGTCGCCGGCCTCACCGAGATTCTTTACGAGGCGCGCGAGAAGGCGCTGGCGCGCATCGAGGTGGATGCCGAACGCTGCGGCGCCGACGAGGTCATAGGCGTGAAGACGCACATCTACGATCTCGGCGGCGGGCTCATCGAGTTCATGGCCATCGGCACGGCCGTCAAGAAAATACCGGGCGTGAAAACCAAATCGGACGCGCTGCCGCCGCAGGCGATGCTGCAGGACCGGGACACGTTTATCGATGCGTCGGATTCGAAGGGCGCGACCATCAACGCGGGGCGGTCGAGCGCCGCGTCGTCCAGAAAGCTGCAGGCCGGACCGAGCGTGATCGTGGCCGCGATCTTTGGTGTCATCTTTTACGTCGTGCTGCATTTCTTCCGGTCGCACGGATGACGGAGTCGAAATCGAGGGGCTTGCGGTGGCTGCTCATCGCCATCGCCGTTGCAGCGACAGCGGCGATTGGTTTGCCCGGCATGGCGAAGCACGTCCCGTGGCCGGTCGAACGGTGGATGGCGGGAATGCTCGGCGGCATGTCGGTCGGCAACACGTGCCAGGGGCGCAGCCGCCCCGAGTCGCTGGCGTTGTTCCGGAAGCTGGTGCAAAGGATCTACCCGCTTGCGCCCGGGGATAGCGAGCTACCGATCACAATTGAAGTGATTCCGGGAAAAACGGTGAATGCCTACGCGACGCTGGGCGGGCGCATCTACGTTTTTGACGGGTTGCTCAGGCAGGCCCGGTCGGCGGATGAACTCGCGGGCGTGCTCGCGCATGAAATCGAGCATGTCCGCAATCGCCACGTCATCCAGGGGTTCGCCGTGAACTTCTTTACGCTCGGCGTCCTGAATGCCGTGCTGTCCGGCGGTCATCAGACCGAATCCCAAATCGCTTTCATGCTGCTGACGCTGAAATTCAGCAGGCACCAGGAATTCGAAGCCGATGAGGCGGGACTGGAGCGCGTGCGCATGGCGCGCGTCGATCCCGCGGGCTTTCAGCAGTTCTTTGCGCGCGCCGAAAAAATGCCTGCGCCTCCGCAGATTATTTCGAATCACCCCGCGAACGAACTTCGCGCGGAGCTGGCGGCGCGCTTCCGCGGGTATCCGGTCGAGCCGATCATGGATCAGAAGGAGTGGGCGACGCTTAAAACCATTTGTGAATAATCGGCGGGCGATCGCCGCGATCCGCCGGCCGCAAGCCGCTTGCGGGAAATGCGCGCACGCGTAGCCTGGATGAATGAAATGAAATCCGCGGACAGAATATTGCGGGCAATGGATCCCGGAATGCGCTGCGCTCCTTCCGGGCTACGTACTGCCGGCGATATTCTTGCCGGTCTGACCGCAATGGTACTACTTCAAGCCAACGCCGAAATGTAGGTTGGGTGGAGTGCGAAGCACGATACCCAACAGGGACCGGTTACAAATTGTTGGGTATCGCTATGTGCCCCACCCAACCTACGAAAAAAACCCGCGATTGCCCACCAATGGGCTTAAGGTAGTGCCATTGCGGTCTGACCGGAAGTTGCAAGCGCCTTGCAGATTCGGAACACTAATCATGTCCGGCCTCGCCGGTTGAGCCGCGCGTGCGGCTGAGCGCGCCGCCGCCTCCCAGCATCAGGCCATTGACCCAGAACACGGCCGCCAGCCCGAACGCCGAGCCGATAAAACCGAAAACGACCGGGCCGACCACGCGCGTGAGATGGTTGACCGTCATGCGCAATCCCAGCGCCTCGCCGGAGCGGCCAGCCACGGAATTGCTGAACATCTGCATCGTCACGATCGGCTGGCCGCATCCCATGCCGAGCCCGAACGCGAAGGCGACCAATGCCAGCAGCGTGCCGCTGCTGAAGAAGGGGACCAGCATGAAGCTGGCCGCCCCGACGAAGAGCGCGCCCGCCAGTACTCGTTCTTCCCTGAACCGCGCGATCAGGCGCGGCAGGATCAACCGCACCACGAATGCCGCGGCGGAATTCATCGCCAGCACGACACCAATGGCCGAAGCTGACAGCCCGACGCCATTCGCATACACCGGCAGATAGAACTGGAACAGATCCTGGCCCGTTTGCAGCAGGCTGCTGGTGGCCAGCGTTCTGCCCACGCCCCGGGTCGCGAGCATGTCGCGAATGCCGCCGCCCGCGTGTCTGACGCGGCCCGTTCCCCCCGGCAGCGCGCCGCCCCATACCACCAGCATCACCAGCGGCATGAGCGCCAGCAGCGCAGGGGGCAGGCAAGCTGCGGGGTGGCCCCAATGCTCGATCGAAAACCCGGCAATGAGCGGGCCGGCCAGGCTGCCGACGGAGTTGGTCAGGCTGTAATTGCTGAAGCTCTGCGTGCGATTCTGCGCAGTGCTCATCAGTCCGACCACATTCTGGAGCGACACGTTGTAGATCGCGAGCGACAGGCCGTTCGCCGCCGCCGCCACGAAAATCGCGGGCAGACCGGGCACGAAATACGGAATCAGGATGCCCAGTCCGCCGCCTGCGGCGCCCAGCATGAGCGGCCAGCGGGCGCCGAAGCGGTCGGCAAGTTTGCCGGCGGGCCAGGAGAGCAGCGCGGGAAAGACCGAAAAAGTCGCGGCGAGGAGGCCGATCATGACCGGCGGCGCGCCGAGATGGAGCGCGTACAAGACGAGCATCACGCGGCCCGCGCGCATGCTGCTCATATTGAGCAATCCCAGAGCCAGCGCAAATTTGATGGACATCGGTGCCAGTCTACCGAACAAACGCGGGCGGAGTCATGCGAAACCGCTTGGTCCGGCGCCTGTATCAGGCCGGAAATCGCGAAGTGGACTGCCGTGGTCAAAGCGGCGAACATAAAAATCCGGCCATGAGCTCACTTCGAAATGACCATGCGAACCGTCATTACGAGGAGCGCAGCGCCAAATCAATCTCCATATCGGCAGAAGCGGTCATTGCGAGAAGCCAAAGGCGACGAAGCAATCTCGTCACTCGATGATTGCGCAAAATACGAGATTGCCGCGCGGACCGCCACACTATGCTCGCGGCTGACGGCTCACCGCAATGACGACATGATGTTTTTTTTGGGTCTTCGCGACTTAGTGTGGGTGATTTTGGGTTATTTTAGAGCGCCGGGAGCATGCAAGTGAGAATTTTTAGTCGTAAGTATTCTTCGTCGCGAAGACCATATGCACGTCGCTGGATGACACGAATCTTGTTGTTCAAACCCTCCACGAATCCAAGCGAGACTTTGTTCTCGGGTCTGCAGTAAGCGGCGATTCCGTCCCAATGGCGATCAATCATCTTGGCGAATTTCTCGTAGGGTTCCAAGCGCTGCCATTTCAGGCTTGCGCGCCAGTTCTCGAAGAAGCGGCGCGCCCAGGCTTCACTTTGGTAGTCCCAGAGTTGACCGAAGATTTCCTTCAGCAGATAGGCGGTGTTCAAGCGCTTGTTGGCCGCCAGCAGCGTCTTGAGGGACTGCCTGCCTTCAAGGGTGAGATTCTCGCGGTGCGAGAGCAGCGTGTATTTCTGCCCTTTGATGAAACTGCGGTCACGACCACTGAGTCGCGCGTATTCGCTTTTTCGCACCGTGTCGAGCGCCTTTCCCAGGTGGCTCATGATGTGAAATTTGTCAAAGAGGATCGCTGCCTGCGGCGCGTGCGCTATGGCCGCGTTGCGAAACGGCTTCCACATGTCCATCACATGCCAAGCGAATGCGCGCGCTTTTCTTCTTGCCAAGCCACTGGTAGAACATCGCCATGCTCACCTCCGATCGGTCCTCGCCACCGAACCAGATCGGGCGGTGGCGAATCAGATCGCTCACCACGATGCGGTAGGTGTGCCCCTTGCGGATCGAGATCTCGTCCACGCCGATGGCTTTGGGTCCCGGCGTGCCCGCCTTGGCCAACTGCGCACGCATGTACTGCATTTCGAGTTCCTTGACCGCATGCCAATCGAGATTCAATTCCTTGGCAACGTCCTTGATCGTCCCGCTCGCACAGCGCTTCCCCACGTAGAAAGCAAAGCGCTTGGTATAAAAGGGGTTGTCGGCCAGGAACGCCAGATGCTCGCGCTTCACTTGGCCACAACTCTTGCATTGCACGCGTCGCACCTCGAATTCGAGATAAATGCGGCTGTCGGCGCTGGCCAGATCGCGAACCATGCGCGTTCCGCGGTCGTACCAGCCCGAGCGCATACGACCGCAGGATCCACAAGCGTTTTTTTTGAGCGTCGCACAAGAGTGATGACACGCGCCTTCGGATCACCAAAGACACCGCGCACTGTGTGTAGCGGACGAAACCCACGGAACGCATACGCATCCCACAACCGCCGCTTTCGCTTCGTTGAATTTGCCATCCAAACATCATGCCAACTTTGAACAGCATTGAATATGCCGCAGACCCAGTATCCATGCAGGTTTCAAGCACATTCGTCCGTAAATTTACCCACACTAAGTCGCGAAGACCCTTTTTTTTCAATAAACTGTTAGTGAAGTTATCTGGCGGAAAAAACCTTTTTCCATTTTGCATAATCATCGCGTATCGTGGCGCGAAATGTTTCCGCGGACGAGGGCGCGGCGAGCAGTCCCTGTGTTTCCAGTTGTTGCGTGGTTGTCGCGTCGGAAATGGCTGCTGTCATGACGCGATTGAGTTTTTCGATCACGGCTGACGGCGTGCGCGCGGGCGCGAGCAACCCGTACCAAAACGTCGCATCGTAGGATGCAACACCTGACTCGGCAAAGGTCGGCACACTGCCATGCGCGGCATCCCGTTTCGCGCACGTAACCGCGATGGCCTTGATGCGACCCGGTCCGATCGAACGTATTCCCGCCACACTAAGGAACGCGAGCTCGATCTCCCCGCCCAGCAGCGCCGTCACACTTTCGCTGCCGCCTTTATACGCGACCTGCACGACATCAATGCCGGTGAGCGATTTGAGCAATTCACCCGCAAGGTGGCCGGTGGAAGCGATGCCCTGCGTCGCATAATTCAGCTGTCCCGGTTTGGCTTTGGCGAGCGCAATGATCTCCGCGACCGAATTCGCCGGAAACCCGGGACGTGCCGCCAGGATATTGCAAAAATGCACGGCCATTCCGATCGGCGCAAAGTCGGCAAGCGGGTCGTACGGAAGCTTGACGCCAAGCGCGGGACTTACCGTCAATGGCCCGACGCTGCCCCAAAACAACGTGTAGCCGTCGGCATTCGCGGTCGCGGCGATCCCGGCCGCAATATTGCCGCCCGCGCCGGAACGGTTTTCGATCACGATATTGACGCCCAGCGATTCGGCCATCTTCCGCGAGATGACCCGCGCCGAAACGTCGGCTGCACCGCCGGGCGTGAATCCGACCAGCAAGCGTATGGGCCGGCTTGGATAGGTTTGCGCAGCCATTACGCTTTGCGCAAAACAAACGAGCAGGGTTAACGCGAGATGGAAAGTTCGTTGCATCATTCCGGCACTGACGGTCCGCATCAATGTGAAGTGACACCGCTTGTTTTGCGCCACTTTGCACCGGAACGCGCATGCGTCTTGTTTGTCGGGGTTCCCGCTATGAAACTTTTTTCGCCACACGCTTAGATAATATCGGGCCGCCGCCGGAGCGGGTAACTTTGTATGAACCGGTTTTGCCGGGCATTTCAACGCCCAGTGGATACTTCCCTGCCCGACGCGACCTGGCCCAGGCTGCAAATTCCTTCTCGTTACGCTGCGTGAGCATGCGCGCTTTTTCTTCGGCAGCGCCGACCATAAATGCCGAACGATTACCCCCGAGCGGTCCTGCGGCCTCATCGATCAAATTGAGCACGCGCTCGGGCACTGTGATGTTGATCCGGATGGCTTTATCGGACGGCTCTTTCAGTTCAACCATGAAAGGCACCGCGCCCTTGATCTCCGGCCGCCTGGCAATCATATCGAGCGGGGAGGGCGCGGGCACATCGCCGCCGTCTTCACGCAGAAAAGCCACGTGCGCGGCGAGCGCTTCCACTGCCATCTGGCGTGCTTCCTCGAGCGTGCGGCCCGCAGTGATGCAGCCCGGCAGATCGGGAAACTCCACGCCGTAATCTGAATGCTTATCCTTCCGCAGAAGGGCGATATAGCTGGCCATGCTCATTGCTCCTATTTCAATCCCGCCTGTTTCAGCACGCTGTTGACCGTGCCTTTCGGCAGGTCCTTTTTCGGATGCGGCACCGTTACCTTTCCCGGCTTTGCAGAATGTTTAAACTGATGATGCGACCCGACTGTATGCACCAATTCCCATCCGTCGGCTTTCAACATTCTTATGAGGTCGCCGCTCTTCATGGTGTGAAGTATACACACTCATACACACCAGTCAACACTGCGAGTCACAATGTTTAACGACCCGGCAGTTCTTCATTGCGACAGATTTTCATCGCGCGGCGCCTTTCCGCGATCCGCGAGAGCGACAGGGGGTATTACAGGTCCTTGAGGTACTCGATCAGATCCAGACGCTGGTCCTTCGTCAGCGGCTCCAGGACCCGGCACTGTCCAATTGGCTCCATGCGCTTGCACTGGTCCTTCGTCATGTTTAACGTTTTGTCGACTGTCGTCCCATCGGGCCATAGCATCGTCAGTCTCGCCCCGTATTCGTGCCCTGCATTGCTGTTACCCGGCCTGGTGGTATCGAACTTGAAGCCGTCGTAGCCTTCGCGTTTGAACCCAACTCTGTCCGGATCGAACTCGCGCGATCCGACCAGGAATTGTTCGGGACGGTATTCGCTGTCTTTCGAATCGCCGGATTGCCGTTTTTGCGGCAGCAACAGGTCATAGAGCGTCGGCACTGATCCGTTGTGCAGATACGGTGCCGTCGCCCAGATGCCGTTTAACGCGCGTCCCTTGTAGGCGAGCAGTGAGTCATAGGGCTTCGCCGTGGTATCCGGATCGTAATTACCACTCTTGAGCGAGGGTTTGATTTCGTTACTGGTTAGTGCGGATATGAGGTCATAAGCCCAGAAAGCCCAGCGAACCAGAAAAAATCTGTCCGGATCCGGGGTCGCGACCACGCTCAGGGTCGCCTTGGTCAGTATCGCGGCAACGGGCGCGCGTTGATCGATGAGGATATTGCCAGGGCCCGCACTGACGTATTGATTGCGCAGGATGCCGCTCCATCCGGTGCGGGTGGCGCCGTTTTCCGCCATTGTCCGGTCGGTACCGATGTCGTTGAGCCTCGACATGTGGGCGACGATGCGGCGGTCCGGGTCGGTGCGTTTGATCTCTGCGTGACAACTCGCGCAATTGTCGTTGAACAGCTTTTCGCCCTTCGTCGCGCGTTCTTCATGTTCTTTCGGCAAAGGAATGATCTCTTTCGGCCATTGCGGCGACTGCAGCTTTCCCAGATGCCGCTCGAGGCGGCGCAGATTGCGCACGTTGATCGAGGATTTGAAACTGATATAGGGATTTTTGAAGAAGCCCTGTCCGGTGACACCAGCAATAACGTGGCGCAGCACATCGATATCCGAGCGCTCTTCCCAATCCTGCGTGCCAAACACGCCGATCGCCTCGCCCGTATTGCGACCGACCGGGCCCAGCCCGGCGTTCGCGGCCAGCCCGTTCCATTGCACGTAATCATGCTGCGGGATGTCCCACAGGAAGGGGTAACTGACCGGGGCATCGGCGGCGCTGAATATTTTTGCGCGCAGTTTAGCCCACTGTTCCCTGGACAATAACTGCGCGACGCGCTCGACCAGGTGGTCACGTTTTTCGCCGCTCAGGACGGTTTCAGTTTTTTGCATGACGGACGCCAGTTCGGCATCCTTGAACACGTCCCGCAACAATCCGCGCAGTTCCTTTGCGTCCGTTGAGTTCAGGACATGCTCCAGAACCCGGTTGTAGATGCGGCCAAACGCATCCAGCCGTGCATAGCCGTAATAGGAATCCTCGCTTTGATTGATCTCGTAATAAGTCGTGATGCGGTGGCTGTACTTGTCCAGATCAGCGATGACCGCCTTCTCCACGGCGTAATTGTTGCGGCGCGCGAGCACCTTCGCAACGAAACGTTTGCGCACCGCTTCATTGTCCCGTGTTGCGCGCATGGCGCTGGCCAGATCCTTGACGAAGGTCTGCATGTCGGCGCCCGCCGGACCGCCATCGATGCGAATACCAGTGCCCTTGAAATTCAGCTGCCCGGTGTGGCACGCGGCGCAGGTGTACCCCATGTAATCCTTGCCCTGATAGCTGTCCCTGACGAAGCCGACAGGCAGTCCGTCGGGGTTGCTGAACGTGACCTTTTGCGGCAGGTAGCGGTAACGGTTCAGGTTTTCGTTGGCACGGAACAATTCGGTCTTGCCCTCCTGTTCCAGTTCGAGAAAGAAATCATAGGGCAGCAGGTTCGAGCCCTGCGTGGTGGTGTAGAACCACAGGCTGTCGGCCGGGTCCCATCCCTGATCCCATTTCTGGTCCTTGGTCTTCAAGTACACCACCTTCGAGAAGCTGTCGCCAAAATAATCCTGCTTCACCGTCGTCGCGCCGCGATCGGGGTCCTTGTCCCAGAACTGGTATATCCGCGAGATGCCGGCGGAGAGAGACAACGCAATGGCAAGGAAAATAAATGCCAGGAACGTGTATCTGCGCCAATGGCTTTTCAACAAAGCGAACAAGTTCTTCATGATGACTCCCATCCAGAGTTGGCACGAATCGTTATTGAATTACGTACGGCTCGATGTCCCGCGCAAGCCGGCGATTGATCGCGCGGACTGCACGCTGTATTTCTCCGCCGGGAATTTCGCTTTTTGAAAAATTGACGACAGAGATAATCATGGTTTCCCGTTCTCCCGCCAGCGGCCGACCGGGACCTGCCCGTCAAGTTTTGTGCCCGGGCCGGAGACCTCGGGAGTCTGCTGGTATCCCAGCTCTTTGAGTTCCTGCCGAACTCCCTTGATCAGATTTGAGAATGTTGGCGCACGCCGAAACCGCCGCAGGCGCTTGGCCATGGTGAAGGTGAAAGCGCCATACGACACCGAGCCGTGTTCGTATTCCGCCGCAAGTTCGTTTTCGCGCGCTGCGAACATCAGTATCGGAGCATACGGTCCCATGTGACCGTACGCCGCGGTGGCCACATCGAACTCGTCCCGCGACTTGAGGCGCAATGCGCCGGCTTCGCCGAGCCCGCGACGGGCCGCAACGACCCATGTGCTGCGCCCGGCGGCGGGGTCCTGGCCATCATTACCACCGCCTTGAGATCCCGGCGTTCCCGCACTTGCTCGCGCCGGATTTCGTTTTTCGGCCGCCGGCCCCCCGGATCTGGTTTGCTTGCGCCGGAAACTTCGCCCGTTGTTGCTGGAGGCTTCCGCAAAGTCACGCGGCACCCACATCTGGCGCTGCGGACTCCAGCGCAATTCGCGATGACGTATGTCGTCGGGCGGGTCGATCCCGCGTACGCGCTGCCCGCCGCGCGCCATGCCGCCCGCGTGGCAGCAATCAAATATCGACAGGAATTCGGACTCGTAGGGCAAATGACTGTAGTACTCGCGAAACTCGCGGTCGGTAAACGCGTGTTCACGACTCCAGTCGAAGTCCGCCGGCACGAGCGTTTCAACCTGGTGGTCCGGTTCGTCCGTCGCGCCGAAGGCGGGTATTTGGGCGCCATGACCCGAATAGAAGAATACGCGCTCATCCCCGGGCGTGATGCCCTCCGACAGCCATTCAAGGCGCTCAAGCAGGGCGGCGCGAGTCGCGCGCCGATCGGTCAGCAAGCGAATATCGCCGGCCTCGAAGCCGCATTCCTGCAGAACCGAGCTCATCAAATAGGTGTCGTTGATGCAACCGTTGAGGCGCATCGATGGATCGGGGTAATCATTGATGCCCACCAGCAGCGCGCGTCGTTTCGACGTTCGCGGCAGGATCACCGCCGGTGCATTCAGGCCGCGCGTTCCCGGGTGCGGGAGTATTTGGGGCATGACGCCCGTTCGCATGACGCTGCAGTTTAAGTACCAGTCACCGTCGTGATTCAGCGGGTCTCCCGGGATATCGAATTCCGCGGTCAGCGTATGCGTTCGACCGTCTTCTCCGGGGAGCGGGCGCGTGAAGACGGCGTCGTGCGGGTTATACAGATGGAACCATTGCGCAAAGCCGTTTCCCTTGCCGTCGTACAAAGGCTCGATCCGGCCGCCAAAAACGCTGCGTACCGCCGGGTGGGCAATCTGCGTGCCGAAAGTCAGGAAATGCTTGTTGTTGAATTGTTCGGCATCGTTGACGATTGCCGTGTCGGGTTTGACTATCACGCGCCGGAAGGCGTCATAGCAGACCATCGCACCGAGGCTGTACGCACAGACGATATCGCACCGCGATTCCCTGAACTGCGCAAGAACCGCCTCGCGCAACGCTTCGCGCAGATTTTCGTTTTCAATCCATTGCAACGTCATGCCGGCAGTCCAGCGTATGACGGAGTGGAGCCCTTTCTGGACCAGATCACGGGTGCCGAATATCGGTGCGGGGCCGAAGACATCGCGCCCGAGTATGGCAATCCCGCGCATGACGGTTACCGGGTCGAGCGGAAATCTTTCGAAAATTTCGTCGTAGTTGGCGAATACAAACTGAATGTTGCCCGGATTGGCGTAGCCGGCTGCCGCGGCGCTGCTGCGAAACGCCTGCTCCCACAGCGCTTTCCATTCCTGATTGTGGGGGCCTTCTGCGTGGCCCACGCCGTGCACCATGAATACGCGCATCTCCTGTTGCGGCGCAATGGCCCGCGGCGGCGCAATTCCCGCGACCTGACCCGCGGTGGCCGGACAGCGTTTGCGCGGGACGCTGGCGATGGTCTTCAGGCGCGACAATACTTTATCCGCCTTGCGGATCACGTTTTCCGCTGCATTGGCGTCACCTTGTTCAATCGCGCGCATGGATGACGTGGGGTTCGCGCCGTCGACATGTTCCGCAAGATAGTCGACCATCAACGACAGCGCGCGCTGGTTTTCGTTGGCGATTACGCTGCCGGGCTGAAGGCCGCGTGTTTTTTCAATGCGGGCTTCAGGCAGGCTGAGCGGCGCGCTGGTGTTAAGTTCATTGCGGATTGTGTCCACGAACGTATGGGTGGCTGCGCTATCGCAGCGCGCGCCCAGCGGCTCGAGGTCCCATTTAAGGCAGAGATACTTCAGCAGGCTGGTGTGATCGTAATCGGTGTGATCGACACCGCCGCGCGCGACATGGGGTGACACCAGAATTGCCGGCACGCGCACGCCGAGACGATCGAATCCGAAGTCGAGCTCACTGTCCCGCAGGTCGTCGGGTGCAATTGTCGCGGGTGGCGGCACGTGGTCATAGAATCCGCCGTGTTCGTCGTAGAGGATTACGAGCAGCGTGCTGTTCCACAGCTCTTCCCGGGCGCGAATCCTGTTGTACACGTGAGCGATCAGCCGGTCGCCGTAACGGACGTCGTGCGGGGGATGCTGATCGGTTTGCTGGCCGAAAAGGATCTTGAAATACTGGGGCTCGATGAACGCGAAATCCGGAAAGTCGCGTTCATTGCCTGCGGTCGCCTTGTCGAAATCGTCCATGCCGCCATAAATTTCCGCGTGCTCCCAGGTTCGTCTGAGCAGCATGGACAATGAAACGCCTTCATGAAAGATGCGGCACGTGCGTCCTTTATCGCGCAGACGGTTGAATATCGTCGGCATGTCGTATGACTTGAACAGCAGATCGATGTCGGCAAGGCCTTCCGGCATTCTGAGGTGTCCGGCGCAGGTTCCCGTAGTGGCGAAGAAGCGATTGGGCCAGGTGGGTCCGGGAACCGATGAAAACCAGTGATCGCAAACGACGAACTCGCGCGCCAGCAAGTGCAGCGCCGGGAGCATATCGGCCGCCGGATCGGCAGCGATGGGGAAATAAGACATGACCTGCTTTATGGTGTTGTCGTCGACGGTGTCTTTATGCGTCTGATACGCGTCGCGCACGAATCCGGACGGATGCGGATGCGTGAGGTCGCCACCGAGTTGCGTTACGACATTGGGATACTCGTGTTTGGGGTCGAATTTCCCGGGATACGTGAACAGCGCATTGCCGGTTTGCACAACGGGGACAGCACTGCCCGGAAATTCGTTGCTGTCCGGGCTCGCCGGATCGATGCCGAATATCCCGCGAACGGGATCGACACGCTGCAAATCGCCCAGCATATGATCGAAGGAGCGATTTTCCAGCATCAAAACGACAACGTGCTTGATCGGGTCATTGGCGATAGTCATGGCGGTGTCCTTGTTGTTCCTGCCGGTTCAGACGTTACGTCAGGTGAAAAACAGGCCCGGAATGATTGAGGTGTCAGGCTGCGCAGGGAGCGGTGAAACCTGAAAACATCATGTTGTTGTTGCGTGCCGCACCAGCATGGACAGCGCGCGGTCGCGCCCGAACGATGGGGTGTGCCTGGAAATGTCCCTGGCATGAGCCAATCCGAACTCATCACCCGACGGCCCTCACGCCACCAGACGATTGCCGATCGTGTACGCATCCGTGAAGCGATTGAGGCCATGGCTGCCGCCGTTGACGAGTTTGCGGGCGGTCCGCAAGTCGTCTTCAAGCAGCGCCTGTTTGATCGCCATCTCGTGTGCGGCCAGAAATGCGGCGAGCAGTTTTCCGGCGACACCGGGATCGCCGGCGCGGTCTGGATTCCTTACCAGTTCATCGCCAAGCCCGATGGCCGCGCCGTATTTTGCATAATTCGCGCGTCCGGTCAGCTGGACATAGCCCCGGCCCCGAAAGCTGGTGCCGTCCGGAGTGCCGAGATTGCCGAGGTCCCTGCGATTATCGTACAGGTCAAATGGGTGTCCGTTGGGCGACGTATTGAAACGCGACTGACCTTCCGCGACCGGCTGAAAACTCTCGGTCTCCGCGCGTATGGTGGCGAGCGCCATGAGC
>JAYWDM010000184.1:0-16388 GCA_043779885.1 Betaproteobacteria bacterium
CGCCTGCGAGAATCTGGCGGAGTGGACGGGACTCGAACCCGTCAGCACCCACCAGGGTTGCAGTACACCATGGGAGTGGTAGTTCAGTTGGTTAGAATACCGGCCTGTCACGCCGGGGGTCGCGGGTTCGAGTCCCGTCCACTCCGCCAGATTCTCGCAGGCGAACCCGGGTTCGCCTTTTTTATTGGCGCGCATAAAGCGCGTCCGTGTGCAGTAGCATGCAAGCTTGGTGAGAAGCCAGATAAATTGCCCAGGTGATGTGATCCATGTTCGATCTAGTACACAAACACAAAAGGGTGCTCCAGTTTGTGCTGGCGATCATCTTTTTGCCCTTCGCATTTTTCGGCATCGATTCGTATTTCCGCACCAGCGATGCCGGCAATCATGTGGCGACCGTCGGCGGGCAGCCGATTACCCAGCAGGAATTCGCGGCGGCGATGCAGGAACGCCAGAATTACCTGCAGCGCCTCGTCGGCAGCCGCGTCGATCCGGCGATGCTCGACAGTCCGGAACTGCGGTTCGCGGTGCTCGACGGCATAGTGCGGCAGCGTCTGCTGGTTAATCAGGCGGTGCGCGCCGGCGTGCTGATTTCCGACGAGCAGTTGCAGCAGGTCATCAGCGCCCAGCCGGCATTTCAGGACGACGGCAAATTCTCGCACGCGCGCTACGTCGACTTGCTCAAACGCCAGAACATGACGGAAATCAGTTTTGAGAACAGCTTGCGCAGGGATCTGATGCTGCAACGACTGAATGGCGCTTATCTGTCGACGGCGATCGCCCCTAACTCGGTTGCTGAGCGGCTGTTGCACATCAACGGGCAGCAGCGGGAAGTGCGCCAAAACGTGTTCGATCCGGAAAAATATGTTGCGCAGGTCAAACTGGAGGACGGCGCCGCCAAAGCTTACTATGACGGACACCAGAGCGACTTTCAGGTCGCACAGCAGGCGCGGATCGAGTACCTGGTGCTGGCGCTCGATGCCGTCGCTGCCCAGACCGAGGTGAGCCGCGAAGAAGTCCGGCAGTTCTACGAGCAAAATCTGAAACAGTACGCAAAGGGCGACGAACGCCAGGCGAGTCACATTCTGATCACGGCCGACGCCCAGGCGAGCGACAAGGAAAAGCAGGCGGCGCGCGCGAGGGCGGAGCAGTTGCTGGCGCAGGTCAAGCAGAATCCTGGCAGCTTTGCGGACGTTGCGAAGAAGAATTCCCAGGATCCGGGATCGGCAGCACAGGGCGGCGACCTTGGCTATTTCCCGCGCGGATCAATGGTAAAACCATTTGATGACGCCGTGTTCCAGATGAAAGTCGGCGAGATCGCGGGGCCGGTCGAGTCGCAATTCGGCTATCACATCATTCGGCTCACCGCGGCCAAGGGGCACGGGTTCGACGAGGTAGCCAAGCAGGTTGAACTCGACCTCAGACGCCAGAAAGCCGGCAAAAAATTCGCCGAACTCGCCGAACAGTTTAATAATCTGGCGTTCGAGCAGGGCGACAGCCTGAAGCCGGCCGCCGCGGCGCTCAAGCTGGCTGTGCAGACCAGCGGCTGGATCAGCCGCAGCGGCAGCGAAAACAAGCTGCTCAACAACCAGAAATTGCTGCAGGCGGTGTTTGCCGAGGACGCGATCAAGAACAAGCGCAATACCGAGGCCGTTGACGTCGGCAACAATACGCTGGTGTCGGCGCGCCTGCTCGAGTACAAGCCAGCCACTACGCGGCCGTTCGACGAGGTCAGCGGTGAAATCGCGACCCGGCTGACGCGCGAGCGGGCGGCACAACTCGCGGCGAAACAGGGGCGCGAGTTACTGGCCAAGCTGCAGCAGGGTGGCGCGGACGATCTTAACTGGGGCGCTGTCAAACTCGTGAGCCGTGAAAATGCGCAGGGCTATGCCGGACCGGCGCTCGCGGAAGTGTTCAGGGCCGATGGCAGCAAGCTCCCGGCGTACGCCGGCGTCGAAAATGCGCAGGCCGGATTCACGCTTTTAAAGATCACCCGCGTGGTCGAGGCCGAAACCGCCGATGCGGCCAGGCGCAAGGCGGCGTTGGATGAATTGCGCCAGATGGTCGGCCAGGAAGAACTCAACGCGTACGTCGCCAGCCTCAGACTCAAGGCTGACGTCAAGGTCGTGCAGGACCGGCTGGAGAAGAAGCCGCCGCAGTAAGGAAGCATACGGAAGGCAGGCTTCGGGATGCGGGCAAGACCGCACCCGATTACACTCTTGCTGAAGCCTGGTCCTAGGTCATGCCGCCCACGGTGGTGTTGAATCCGCAGTCCACGTAGGTGATTTCGCCGGTAACGCCCGTGGCAAGATCGCTCAGCAGGAATGCCGCGACATTGCCCACTTCATCAGTCGTCACATTGCGGCGCAGCGGCGCGTTGGCCTCGACGAAACTGAAAATCCGGTTGAAGCCGCTGATGCCGGCCGCCGCCAGCGTCTTGATCGGGCCCGCGGAGATTGCATTGACGCGGATGCCCCTGGGACCGAGGTTGTGCGCGAGATAACGGACGTTCGCTTCGAGACTGGCTTTGGCCAGACCCATCACGTTGTAGCGCGGAATCGAACGCGCAGCGCCGAGGTAGGAGAGCGTCAGCAGCGCCGACTTGCGCCCCTCCATCATGGGCAGGCCCGCTTTGGCAAGCGCCGCAAAACTGTACGAGCTTACGTCGTGCGCGGTATGGAATGCCTCGCGGGTAAGCCCGTCGAGAAATTCGCCGGCGAGCGCTTCGCGCGGCGCGAATGCGATCGAATGCACGATGCCATCGAGCCCGTCCCAGCGCGCGCCAAGGTCCGCGAAAAGCTTGCCGATTTGATCATCGCTTGCCACGTCACACGGAAATATGAGATCGCTGCCGAATTCCGTCGCCAGCTTCTGCACGCGGTCCTTGATGCCTTCACCCTGATAGGTAAACGCGAGCGTCGCGCCTTCACGCTGCGCTGCCCGGGCGATGCCGTAAGCGATCGAACGGTTGCTCAGGAGGCCGGTAATCAGTATGTTCTTGTCGTGCAGAAAACCCATCGCGGCTCCTGGTCAGGTCATGGCGGCAGGCGCGATTATAACGTATCGCAATCGGGACGCAGGATGCAGGCCGCGGCGGGATGCCGCTCAGTCAACGATTGCGCTAAACTGTTACCCCGATGAACGCGAATATCCGGCGCTCGTGGTTGATGCTGTTGCTGCCCGCGCTGGCGGGCTGTGGAGATTCGCCCTGGAACAATCCCTATCCGGCAGCGGACGCGGGCAGGAACATTCTTTATTCTTCGTTTGCCGAGCGGCCCAAGCACCTCGATCCGGTGCAATCCTACAGTTCGAATGAAATCACGTTCACGGCGCAGATCTACGAGCCGCCGCTGCAATATCATTATCTGAAGCGTCCGTACACGCTGGTGCCGGGCATCGCGGAAGAGATTCCGCAGCCGCGTCACTTTGATGCTCACGGACGCCAACTGCCCGGCAATGCGGCGCAGAAAACCATCGCCTACACGGTCTATGAGATAAAAATCAGGCGGGGCGTCAAATATCAGCCGCATCCGGCATTCGCGCGCAATGCCGCCGGCGAGCCGCTGTACCACAACCTCACCGAGCGTGAGCTTGCCGACAAAAACGTGCTCGCTGATTTCCGGGAGCAGGGCAGCCGCGAGTTGAACGCGCGCGATTTCGCATACCAGATCAAACGTCTCGCCCATCCGCGCCTGCACTCGCCCATTCTCGGCCTGATGAGCGACTACATCGTGGGGCTCAAGGATCTGGCCGGTAAATTAAAGCAGGTCAACGATGATTTCGCGAAAAACGGCAGATCTGACGCCTGGATCGATCTCGATCAGTTTGCGCTGACCGGCGTCGAGGTCGTCGACGATTACACCTACCGCGTTAAACTCAAAGGCCAGTACGCGCAGTTTCTGTACTGGCTGGCAATGCCCTTCTTCGCGCCCGTGCCGGCCGAGGCCGACCGTTTTTTCGGCCAGCCCGGCATGGCCAGGAAGAACCTGACGCTCGACTGGTACCCGGTGGGCACCGGTCCCTACATGCTGACCGCCAACGATCCGAACCGCGCGATGGTTCTCGCGCGCAATCCGAATTTTCACGGCGAAGCTTATCCGGACGAAGGCGAGTCCGGCGACGCGGCGGCGGGTTTGCTGGCCGATGCCGGTAAACCGCTGCCGTTCATCGACAAGATCGTGTATACCCTCGAGAAGGAAGGCATTCCGCGCTGGAACAAGTTCATTCAGGGGTATTACGATGCCTCCGGTATCGGCTCCGATACATTCGACCAGGCGGTGCGCTTCGGGGCCGTCGGTGAGGCCGAGGTGTCCGATTCAATGAAAAAGCAGGGCATACGCCTGTCGACCTCGGTTGCCGTATCGACGTATTACATGGGATTCAACATGCTCGATCCGGTGGTCGGCGGCGGTCCGGACGCGAAAAGCCGCGAGCGTGCGCGCAAGTTGCGCCAGGCGATCTCGGTCGCCGTGGATTACGAGGAATACATTTCCATTTTCCAGAATGGCCGCGGCATACCGGCGCAAGGCCCGTTGCCGCCCGGGATATTCGGCTTTCACGAAGGCAAGGCAGGGGTGAACCCCGTGGTCTATGCCTGGGATGGAAAGGAGGCGCGGCGCAAATCCATCGACACCGCCAAAAAGCTGCTGGCGGAGGCCGGTTATCCCAACGGCCTCGACGCCGCAACCGGCACGCCGCTGGTGCTCTATTTCGACGTCACGGCGCGCGGCGCCGAGGCCAAATCGACACTCGACTGGTATCAGAACCAGTTCGCGAAAATCAACATCCAGTTGCAGGTGCGGCCCACCGATTACAACCGTTTCCAGGACAAAATGCGCAAAGGCAACGCACAGATTTTCGAGTGGGGCTGGCACGCCGACTACCCGGATCCGGAAAATTTCCTGTTCCTGCTGCACAGCGCGCAGGGCAAGGTCAAGAGTCAGGGTGAAAACGCCGCGAACTACGCGAATCCCGAATTCGACGGCCTGTTCGAGCAGATGAAGAACATGCCGAATTCGCCGGCGCGCGAGGCGGTAATCGCGCGCGCGATCGATATTCTGCGCGCCGACGCACCGTGGCTGTGGGGCTTTCATCCCAAGGATTTCGCGCTCTACCACGCGTGGTACGGAAATCTGAAACCGAACAAGATCGCGTATAACACGGTCAAATACGCGCGCATAGACCCGGCATTGCGCGAGCAAAAACGCCGCGAATGGAACCAGCCGTCGTGGTGGCCGCTCGCGCTCGGCGCGCTGGTCATGGCGGCGCTGGCGCTGCCGGCGGTAGTGACATGGCGCCGGCGCGAGCGGGGGGGCGCCCAGCCATGATCGCGTATATCGTCCGCCGCCTGCTCTATGCGCTGCCCATCCTCATCGGCGTGAACGTCATTACTTTTGCGTTGTTCTTCCTGGTCAATACGCCGGACGACATGGCGCGCATGCAGCTCGGCGCCAAGCGCGTGACGCCGGAGGCGATTGCCGGCTGGAAACAGGAGCGCGGCTACGACCTGCCGCTGCTCTACAATGCCGGCGCGGCAGGCACGGACAAGGTGACGCGCACGATTTTCTATCAGAAATCGCTGCGCATGTTCGTCTTCGACTTTGGCCGCGCGGACGACGGCCGCGACATTGCGCGCGAAATCCGCATGCGCATGGGACCCAGTCTGGCGGTCGCGGTGCCGGCATTTTTTGTCGGCCTGCTCGTCTACATCACATGCGCCCTCGGATTCGCGTTCTTTCGCGCGACTTATATCGATTTCTGGGGCGTGGTGATGTGCGTGGCGGCGATGTCGATTTCGAGCATGTTTTACATCATCGGCGGACAGTACCTGATCGGCAAGCTGTGGCACCTGGTGCCGATCTCGGGCTTCAGCGGCGGGTTCGACGCATTGCGTTTCATCCTGCTGCCCGCCATGATCGGCGTGATCGGCAGCCTGGGCGCCAGCACCCGGCTCTACCGCACGTTCTTTCTCGAGGAAATCAGCCGGGATTACGTGCGCACCGCGCGCGCCAAGGGCCTGTCGGAGGTCACGGTGCTGTTCAGGCACGTGCTGAAGAACGCGATGATCCCGATCCTGACGGGCGTGGTGGTCGCGATCCCGTTCCTTTTCATCGGCGGACTGATCACCGAATCATTCTTCGGCATCCCGGGCCTGGGCAGCTATACGATAGACGCGATCAACGCGCAGGATTTTGGCGTGGTCCGCTCGATGGTTTTCATCGGCTCGCTGCTCTATATTGCCGGGCTATTGGCCACCGACATCTCGTACACCCTGGTCGATCCGCGCGTGCGGCTGGCCTGACGACAAGGGGCCATCGCTGATGTCTTTCCAGATCGTCGTACTGTGGACCGACTGGCTCATTTACCTGCTGGTCGCCCTGATCGCGGCAACGGTGGTCTATACGCGCGGCAAGGAACACCTGCGCGCGCCCTGGCGGCGGGTCGCGCAATCCCGCAGCGGCATGATCGGGTTCGTCGTGCTGCTGATGTTCGTAGCCGCCGGCTTACTCGATTCGGTGCATTTTCGCGCGCGGATAGACAGCGCCAACGCAGAGGCCAAAGCGGCCTATGCGGTGGAGGTATTGAGCGTGCTCGATGTCGTGCTCGATCCGCTGCGTGCGCGGCGGGAGAAGACGTACTCGGCGCCATTGGCGACGCACCTCTATGCCAAGGAAATGGTCGAGCGGCCCGATGGCAGCCAGGCGCGTGAATTTCCAAGGCTCAAACATGGCGGCAGGCATTTAAAAGATACGGAACGCTACTGGGCCGCGGACATCACGCGCGTCGCGCTTGGCGGCGCCATCTGGGGGGCGGCTATGTGGCTGCTGTGTGCATTGTTGGCTGCGACGAGCCTCGCGCGCGGCAGCCCGCGGCGCCTGCTCCCGGCATGGAACCAGCTCTGGCGTGGCGAGACTGACGCGCCGTGGCGCGCGATTCTGCTCACCTTGCTGGTGTTCTGCGCGCTCGCCGGGGCGACTATCGCCCTCGCCGGCAAGTATCATGTGCTGGGCACCGACAAAGTGGGCCAGGACGTGCTGTACCAATCGCTGAAAAGCATCCGCACCGGGCTTGTGATCGGCACCCTGACGACGCTCGTGATGCTGCCGTTCGCGCTTGCCCTGGGCATTGCCGCGGGTTATTTCGGCGGCTGGATCGACGACGTTATCCAGTACGTCTACACCACCCTTAATTCGATACCGGGCGTGCTGCTGATTGCGGCGTCGGTGTTGATGATGCAGGTCTATGTCGACGGACACCCCGAACTCTTTCCGACCGCGGCGCACCGCGCCGATCTCAGGCTGCTGTTTCTGTGCATCATTCTTGGCGTCACCAGCTGGACGGGACTGTGCCGTCTGCTGCGCGGGGAGACGTTGAAGTTGAAGGAGCTCGAATACATACAGGCCGCGCACGCGTTCGGCGTGCGCCATCACCGCATCATCGCGCGCCACATTCTGCCCAATGTGATGTATATCGTGCTCATCTCGCTGGTCATGGAATTCAGCGGTCTCGTGCTGGCCGAGGCGGTGCTGTCGTACGTCGGCGTCGGGGTCGACCCGTCCATGAACAGCTTCGGCACCATGATCAACAATGCGCGGCTGGAGATGGCGCGCGAGCCGATGGTGTGGTGGTCGCTTGCCGCCGCATTCGTCTTCATGGTGACGCTGGTGCTGGCGGCCAATCTATTCGCGGACGCCGTGCGCGATGCGTTCGATCCGCGCGTGCGCACGCGCGCGGTGTCGCCTGTGCGGCTGGCCCAACTGCTGCGCGCGCGCGGCGCGCGCAGGACCACGACGGATAGCGCATGAGCCGCGCTCTGCTGAAAATACGCGGCCTTTCGACGTGGCTCGACAGCAACGACGAGGTCGTGCGCGCGATCGAGGGCCTGTCGCTCGACATCGGCCGCGGCGAAACGCATGCATTGCTGGGTGAATCGGGCTGCGGCAAGTCGATGACCGCGCTGTCCATCATGCGCTTGCTGCCCGACGCCGGGCAGGTCGTCGCCGGCGTGGTCGAGCTTGACGGCGACGATCTGCTGCGCAAACCCGAGGTCGCCATGCGCGACATTCGCGGTCGGCGCGTGGCGATGATTTTTCAGGAGCCGATGCTGAGCCTGAATCCGGTAATGACGGTCGGCGCCCAGATCGCGGAGACGCTGGAGCGGCACACCGAACTGGCCGGCGCGGCGCTCAACGCGCGCGTGATCGAATTGCTGAACGCCGTAGGCATACCGGATCCTGCACGCCGCCGCCTTGAATACCCGTTTCAGTTGTCGGGCGGCATGAAGCAGCGCGTGATGATTGCCATCGCGCTCGCGTGCGATCCTGAATTGCTGATCGCCGATGAACCGACTACCGCGCTTGACGTGACGATCCAGGCGCAGATACTCGATCTCCTGCGCGAGTTGCAGGCCAAACGCGGCATGTCGGTGCTGCTGATCACGCACGATCTGGCGGTCGTCGCCGAGATGGCGCAGCGTGTCGCGGTCATGTACGCGGGTGAGATCGTCGAAACCGCGTCGTGCGAGCGCTTCTTCAGGGAGCCCGCCCATCCGTACTCGCGCAAGCTCTTCGATTCGCTGCCGGGCAACCATCGCCGCGGCGAAGCGCTGGCGGTCATCCGCGGCAGCGTGCCGGCGCTTACGCAGGAATTCACCGGTTGCCGCTTCGCCGAGCGTTGCGACAGCGCATGGGAACTGTGCCGCAGCACGCTGCCACCGTGGTATGACCTCGGCGACGGGCGGGGCGCTAGGTGCCACCTGTATGGCAAGGATGAAGGCGGCAGGCGGAAGGCGGAAAGCGAACCGGATATTTCTGCACCGGTTCATCCTTCATCCATCGTCCCGCAACCTTCGATTGCAACAGCCCCGCTGCTGCAGGTCACCGATCTGAAGGTCCATTTTCCGGTGCGCAGCGGTGTATTGCAGCGCGTGACGGGTCATGTCAGGGCGGTCGATGGCGTGTCGTTGTCGATAGGCGCGGGTCGTACGCTCGGTCTGGTGGGTGAGTCGGGTTGCGGCAAGACGACCGTCGGCAAGGGCATCCTGCGCCTTATCGAGCCCAGCGGCGGGCGCGTGCTGTTTGCCGGCGAAGATCTCGCGCGCCTGACGCGCGCCGAACTCAGGGCCAAACGCAACCAGATGCAAATCATATTTCAGGATCCGTACGCGTCGCTTAATCCGCGCATGCGCGTTGCCGAAATCATCGACGAGGGGATGGCGGCTCTCGGCATCGGCGCGGGAGCGGCAGCCCGCGCGCGGCGCATCGATGACTTGCTGGTCGAGGTCGGGCTCGCGCCCGAGATGAAGCTGCGCTATCCGCACGAATTTTCCGGCGGCCAGCGTCAGCGCATCGCGATCGCGCGCGCGCTTTCGGTGGAGCCGCAGCTCATCATTTGCGACGAGCCGACGAGTGCGCTCGACGTATCGGTACAGGCGCAGATTCTGAACCTGCTGAAATCACTGCAGGACAGGATGGGGCTTGCCTACCTGTTCATCACCCACAACCTTGCCGTGGTGGAATTCCTCGCCCACGAAGTCGCGGTCATGTACCTGGGGCGCATTGTCGAGTCGGGCACTGTCGATGATGTGCTGAAGTCGCCCCGGCATCCGTATACGCGCGCATTATTGTCAGCCGTGCCGATGGTGGATCCGGCGGCGCGGCGCGAGATAATCCGGCTTAAAGGCGATTTGCCATCGCCGGCCTACCCCCCCGCAGGCTGTCATTTTCATCCGCGCTGCCCGCAGGCGATGCCCGAGTGCCGCGCGCGTTATCCGCAACTCACGCAAGTTGCCGCATCACATGCGGTGAATTGCCATCTTTACAAGTAACGCGGAGCAACTGCCGCGCGTCAGTGCGGTTTTTGCGCGAGCACGATTTTCGCGGCAGCGTTCGACGCGGTGGTTTGCCTGGCGGGAGCGACCGCGCGTTTCCTGACGGCTTTTCCCGCATGCGCGGTTTTGACTCCGCCGCCTTTGCGTGCGGTGCGCGCTTGACCGCGCGTGGCGAGTGTGGACTTGGCGGATTTACGCGGCGCTTTGGCGACGTTCACCGGAGGCGCCGGCATGTCGGGCAGATAAGGTGTGGCACTGCCGCCGGAGGGCACCAGCAGCGTGGCCCCGGCGCCTGCGCCGCGCCCGCCGGCAATGCCGTTAACGTGTTTGAGCTGGGCGGTGGCGATGCCATAACGCGCCGCCACGCGGTCCACGGTTTCACCCGCTTTGAGCCGGTACGCCTGCCACGAGACCAGCGGCTGGTCGTGCGCCGCGAGCTTCGACAAAAAGGTGCCGGCCTTGTCCGTGGGAATCAGCAATGCGCGCTCACCGTCGGCCTTGATCACCGGGCGGCTGTTGCCCGGATTGAGCGATACGAACTCCTCAACGGGCATATCGGCAAACTTGGCCGCGAGTTTTACATCAATGTGTTTGGTGGTGGTGACGGCGACGAAGTAGGGCTGGTTGGGCACTTCGGCAAGGTCGATCCCGAATTGCGCCGGATTGGCGATGATATTTTTTATTGCCTGCAGTTTTGGCATGTAGTAGCGGGTTTCAGCCGGCATACTCAGACTGTGGTAGTCGGTCGCGAGGCCTTTGGCCAGGTTTTTCGCCATTGCGCGCGAGACGGCACCTTCGCCCCAGTTATAAGAGGCGAGCGCCAGGTCCCAGCTGCCGAACATTGCGTAGAGCCTTTCAAGATAATCGAGCGCCGCAGTGGTCGCCGCCATGACATCGCGCCGGCCGTCATACCAGAAATTCTGCTGCAGCCCATAAGATTTTCCGGTCGACGGGATGAACTGCCAGATGCCCGACGCGTGAGCGCGTGAATACGCGACCGGATTGTAGGCGCTCTCGATGATCGGCAGCAGCGCGAGTTCGCTCGGCATGCCGCGCTTCTCGATCTGTTCGACAATATAAAAGAGGTAGCGGCTGCTGCGCGCGACCGTGCGCGCGATGTAGTCAGGGCGTTTGGCGAACCAGTCTTCCTGTTCGCTTACCAGCGGACTTGCCATGTCGGGCAGGCCGAAGCCGTTGCGGATGCGCTGCCACAGGCTGGTCGGCGCGGTGGTAAGGTCCATCAGCGCCGGCGTTTTCGGTACCGGCATCGCATCAGTCCGGGACGGTTCGTCCGGCAGCGATAGGGTGAAACGCGGACTCTGCCCGGAATCGGCCTGCGGCTGCGCCGTCGGCCAGCCCGCTCCGGTGTCCACCGTCGATTGCAACTCGACCGGCGCGTCCAGCGCGGTATCGGCGGCTATCGACAACGGAGGGTGAACAAGAAGTCCGGCTGCGATCAGTAGGGCGCCTACATGCGACTTCATCAGGTGCCAATCTGGTCTTGTTTGAACGCGGCTATGTTACCCAACACCGATTCCGGCAGTCAAGGAGAATTGCGGGAGAATTGCGGGATAAATCATTGATAAAACGACTATTGCTAAAACTTGTTCTTCCAGTCGCGCAACGCGCCCAGGACGCTAACCGCATCCGCGAGAGGCGCGCCTGCATGTTGACTTGCAGCGGCGATGATCGCCGGCTGATCGCAGCGCAAAAACGGATTGGCCATGCGTTCACGGGCGAGTGTGGAGGGCAGCGTCGGCTCGTCCTTCGCGCGCAACGCGCTGGCGGCGTGTTCCCATCGGGTCAATTCCGGATTGGTCGCATCGGCGGCCTGCGCGAACTTGATATTCGCCAGCGTGTATTCATGGCCGCAGTAGACGCGCGTCGCATCCGGGAGTTTCGCCAGTTTGGCGAGCGACGCATGCATTTGCGCCGGCGTGCCTTCGAACAAACGCCCGCAGCCGCACGCGAAAAGCGTGTCCCCGCTAAACAGCATGCCGCCGCCGTAAAACGCGATATGGCTGCGGGTGTGCCCGGGAATCTCGATGACCTGAAACTCAATGCCGAACTCCTCCAGCGTAAAGCGGTCGCCTTCGCCCACGCGGCGGGTGACGGTGGGAATCCGCTCATCGCGCGGACCGTACACCGGGACCTTGAAGTGTTCGAGCAGTTCGGCATTGCCGCCGACGTGATCGGCATGGTGATGGGTGTTCAGGATCGCGCTGAGTTGAAGCTTTTCCGCGCGCAGGTAAGCGAGTACGGGTTTGGCGTCGCCGGGGTCTACCACGGCCGCGCTGCTGCCATGGCGCAACGTCCACACGTAATTGTCCTGGAACGCGCGGACGGGATGAACGCGAATGTCGTGCATGGGGAGTCTCCCAGTTGTTGATGCGCAGCCCCTATCTTTGTTTTAAACTGCCGCCATGTCAACGTTGACAAATCCGCAATCACCTGCCGCCTGGCTGGCGACCCCGCTCGGACGCTACGTGCTTGAAAGCGAGCTCAAGTACGTTGATGAAACGGTGGCCGACGTGTTTGGCTTCAATGCACTGCAGTTAGGCCTGCCCGAGCATGATTTCCTGCGCGCGAGCCGTATTCCGTTCAAATGCCGTGTGGCGCCGGCCGGACCGGTCGGGTTGCGCGCGCGTTTTCGCGATCTGCCGATCGCGAGCAACAGCATCGATTTGCTGCTGCTTCCGCACGTGCTTGAATTCAGTGTGAATCCGCACCAGATACTGCGCGAAGTGCAGCGTATTCTGATGCCCGAGGGGCATGCGGTGATCGTGTGCTTCAACCCGTGGAGCCTGTGGGGATTGCGCCGCGCATTTAACCGCGCGCCCGATGTTTATCCGTGGGACGGACATTTCATCGCGCTGCCGCGGCTCAAGGACTGGCTGGCATTGCTCGAACTCGAGATCACCGGCGGCAGGATGGGTTGTTATGTTCCGCCGTTCGCGCAGAATAAATGGATACAGCGCTGCGGATTCATGGAAGCGGCGGGCGACCGCTGGTGGCCGATCGCGGGCGGCATTTACTTTCTGCATGTCGTGAAACGCGTGTCCGGCATGCGCGTGATCATGCCGAAGTGGCGCGAGCAGGTTGCGCGCAGAGGCAATCTGTCGGTGGTGCCGAAGACGCAGGACAATGACCGGTCGGTCGCCGCGCGCGACACGGTTGAAATGTAATGTCGAGCGAGGTTGATGTCTATTCCGACGGCGCGTGCAAGGGCAATCCGGGAACCGGCGGCTGGGGCGCGTTACTCAGATACGGCGGTCGGGAGCGCGAGTTGTACGGCGGCGAAGCGCATACCACCAATAACCGCATGGAACTCACCGCCGTAATCCGCGCCCTCGAAGCAATTAACCGCAAATGCCATGTCCGGGTGCATACCGATTCCAAGTATGTCCAGCTGGGCATTACGGAATGGATACACGCGTGGAAGAAGCGGGGCTGGAAAACCGCCGATAAGAAACCGGTGAAAAACGAAGACCTGTGGCGCCGGCTCGAAGAACTCGCGCTCGGGCATGACATCGAGTGGCTGTGGGTCAAAGGCCACGCCGGCCACGACGGCAATGAGCGGGCCGATGCGCTGGCGAATCGGGGCGTTGAAACGGTGATGGGTGATGGGTAAACGATTAGAATTGGTGGCGATGCACAGGATCGCAATGGCTGCTTTTTCCCATCACCCATCACCCATCACCGGTTTACAAATGCGACAAATCATCCTCGACACCGAAACCACCGGCCTTGACCCCAGGCTGGGCCACCGGGTGGTGGAAATTGCGGCGATTGAAATCGTCGACCGGCGGCTGACCGGCAACCATTTCCATCGCTATCTGAATGCGGAGCGCGCGAGCGACGAAGGCGCATTGCAGGTGCACGGCCTCACGGAAGAATTCCTGCGCGACAAACCAAAGTTCGGCGAAATTGCGAAGGATCTGCTCGAATTCGTGACCGGCGCCGAGCTCGTCATCCACAACGCGGCTTTCGACTGCGGGTTTCTCGACGCGGAACTGGGGCTGCGCGATCTGCAACCGATCGCGGCATACTGCCCCAATATCGTCGACACGCTGCGCATGGCGCGTGACCTGCATCCGGGCAAGAAAAACAGTCTCGATGCGTTGTGCGAGCGTTACCACATCGACAACTCGGCGCGCACCCAGCATGGCGCGTTGCTCGACGCCAATCTGCTGGCCGAAGTTTATCTGGCGTTGACGCGCGGGCAGGACAGCCTGATCATCGACGATGCGCCGACGCCGCAGGCAGTGGCCGCGACGCGCCGCGCCGCAGGCAAATTGAAACTGATGGTGATCCCCGCGAACGCCGCGGAGTTGGCCGAGCACGCCGTGCAGCTCACCGAAATCGACAAGGCCAGCCATGGCGCCTGCGTCTGGACCAAGCTGGAAAAGGCGTAGCCGGGAACGGGAAGGCAAGCGGGACGGGACGATCAGATTTCTTCGCCCCGCGCGAGTTTGCCGCACACCGTCGTAATCAGGCGTCGCGAAATGCTGATGCTCGGCGGCAGTTGCGGCAACTTCTCCGCATCGAAAAACCGCGCTTCCTCGATTTCCACGCCATCCGGCCGTATCTCGCCGCCCGCATAATCAGCGGTAAACGCAACCATCAGCGAATGCGGGAACGGCCATGGCTGGCTGCCAAAGTAACGGATATTCTCGACTTCAACGCCGACTTCTTCGCGCGTTTCCCGCCGCACCGTGTCCTCCAGCATTTCGCCGGGTTCGACAAACCCGGCAAGCGCGCTGTAGCGCCCGGGCGCCCATTCCTTTTTGCGACCCAGCAGTACTTCGCGGCCGTGCTTGATCAGAATCATGATCGCCGGCGACACCGGCGGATAAACGGTGAACCGGCAGGTCGGGCAAGCGCGGGCGCGCTCCTCGCTGCGCGCAACGGTCGGCGTGCCGCAACGGCTGCAAAACTGATGATTGCGGTCCCACTCCATGATCTGGAACGCGCGGCCGGCGAGAACCGCGAGCGGTTCATCGACCATGCCGAAAATCGCGCGCAGACCCTGCATCGCATGGCCGTGCGGCAACTCGTTTGCGTGCTCGAGTTCCGATACGTAGCAATGCTTGCCCTCGTAAGTGCCAAGGTAAAGGCTGCGCACCGGCGTGACGCCGAGTTCGGAAAGATCAAAGCAATGCGGCAGCCGCGCTTCCTCCGCGGACTGCACGACCAGCAATTCGCCGCGATGAAACGCAAACCACAGCGCGCGCTCGTTGCGTTCGGCCGGCGGGACAATCAGCGGTTGGTATTCTTCTGCCATCGGATTCATTCTAACATCAGTGCGCACCGGCCTTCGCGGTGGCGACGGGCGCTGCGCAATTCCCGAACCTGCCTTCTACGGGTTGGCTGAACGCACACGTGAAAGTGAACCGGTGCACCCTTTGACGCCAGGGGAAGATGCTTTGGCGAATTGATACACTTCACCGGCCGACACGGTCAGGACGTGGGTCCTGGTCGAGCTATCGCATTTTAATGTCACCGCGTGTCTGCCCGGTTTGAGTTCGACCGGACCATAGGGTTCGGCAACAGGCTTGCCATCCACGTCGACAATGCTGATTGTTGTGCCCGACCCATGCGAGTTATAGGATACGACGTCTCCCGACATGACGAGAGCGACGCTGCGCAGGCGGCCGCTCGAAGGCGGCGCCGACGCGCACCCCGCCATGAGCGCGGCGAGCATGACTATAGACGCGAAGCGCGAAAGATTTGAATGCATCAGATTCTCCAGATGTCCGGACTGAACGGGATTGGGCCGCACCACATCCGTATAATAGTATAGTCCGCATGCACCCCCGCGGGGGTCGATATTCATGATTTGAACCGGGTGGCCGGGAACCGGATTGAGCATGGTTGCGGCAAAGAGTTGCCTATGGTCCGATAGTGAATACAGGAGATGCAGACATGGTTACCGGAAAAGAAAGCAGAGGACAGGAAGTCAACCTGGAAGCCGCGGCCAAACTGGTGGCGGCGCTGGAACGGGACCTGCAGAAAGTGTCCGGTGATTCGCGCGACATTCAGCGCTTGCGGGATGAAGTTGAAACCCTGAAAAACGTGCTGAACTCCCCCGTGCGCAGGCAACACTGGGTGCGCGACGGGCTGCACAGTATTCGGGAAATTTTCTCGAATGTGATGGACGAGGCGGCGACCGACGTATTGAAGGGCGGTCAATACGTTGCCGAAATCGGGCGCATATTGGGTATGTGAATTCGCGCGCAAAGCGCGTTCCATGAGCATGCTGCCGGAAGCCTGTTTGCAATTCCCGCGGCGGCGACGGATGCAGTGCCGCGCGAGCGCCGGCGCCATTAACATGGCTTGCATGGCGCGCGCAAGCAAAGCCCGCTTAGGCGGAGCGTCCTGGCGCCCGGCAGGCGAACGTGTCGTGCCAAACCACCGCACGCGGTAGAATGCGCGCGACGCGACAACCAACACGGTGGAGTGACACGACGGCATGGCAGCAAGAAAATACGACGAAAGCTCGGTCAGGAAACTGCGCGGCATCGAGCCGGTGCAGCGCTTGCCGGGCATGTATACCCGCACG
>JAYWDM010000185.1:0-6268 GCA_043779885.1 Betaproteobacteria bacterium
CGCTGCCCACCACCGGCGATTGCTTGTAATACAATACGGACACGGCGCAGGTTGCGTCAGCACCGGATTCATTGCAGCGGCCGCTCACATTGCTGCCTCCGGTTCAACCTATCGTAATCCGATGAATGAGGGGTTCCCATGATGAATAAGTTTCGTTCGACCGCCGGTGCTGCGACGGCAGTGCTATTGGCCGCCGCGCTGTTGGCCGGCCCCGCCGGCGCCCAGCAGAAAGTCCTGAAGTTCATACCGCAAGCCGATCTGCGCATACTGGATCCGATCGCGACTACCGCGTACATCACGCGCAACCATGGCTACATGGTTTACGACACGCTGTTCGCCATGGACGCCAAGTTCCAGGTCAAGCCGCAGATGATCGACAAGTGGGAACTGTCGAAAGACAATCTGACCTACACCTTCACGCTGCGCGACGGGCTGAAATTCCACGATGGCCAGCCGGTCAAGTCCAGCGATTGCATCGCGTCCGTCGAGCGCTGGAGCAAGCGCGACGCGCTCGGGCAGAAACTTGCCGAGGCAGCCGAAGGCTGGACCGCGGTCAACGACAAGACCTTCCGTCTGAAGCTGAAAAAGCCTTTCCCGCTCACGCTCGAAGCGCTCGCCAAGCCGTCGTCGAACGTGCCTTTCATCATGCCGGAGCGCGTCGCCAAGACCGACCCGTTCAAGAACATTGAAGACGTGACCGGTTCGGGCCCGTTCAAGATGGTCAAGGCGGAATGGGTGCCCGGCAGCAAGGTGGTCTACGTCAAGAACACCGACTACGTGCCGCGCAAGGAAGCGCCGTCGTGGGCGTCCGGCGGCAAGGTCGTGAAAGTGGACCGCGTCGAGTGGATTTACATTCCGGATTCGGCGACCGCCGCCGCCGCTCTGAACGCCGGCGAAGCGGACATCTGGGAGCAGTTGCCGCCCGACTTGATCCCGGTGCTCGCCAAAAACAAGGACATCACGGTCAAGAACATCGATCCGCTCGGCTCGATGGGCATGATCCGCTTCAACTTCCTGCATCCGCCGTTCAATAACGAGAAGATGCGCCAGGCGGTGCTCTACATGGTCAACCAGCAGGATTACGTGATCGGCATCGCCGGCGATCCCAAGAACGGACATCCGTGTTATTCGTACTTTACCTGCGGCACGCCGCTTTCATCGGGGGTGGGGGCGGAACCATTGAAGGGCAAGCGCGACCTCGATAAGGCGAAACAGCTGGTGAAGGAAGCCGGCTACAAGGGTGAGAAGATCGTCATCATTGATGCGACCGATCAGCCCATCGTGCACGCGCAATCGCTGCTCACGCTCGACATTCTGAAGAAAATGGGCTTGAACGCGGAAATCCAGGCCGGTGACTGGGGCACGCTGATCACGCGCCGCGCGGTCAAGGAGCCGGTTGAAAAAGGCGGCTGGTCGATATTCCACACCTGGCTGGTCGGCCCCGACATGGTCAATCCGGCGG
Organism: Betaproteobacteria bacterium; assembly: GCA_043779885.1. GTDB lineage: Bacteria > Pseudomonadota > Gammaproteobacteria > Burkholderiales > SG8-41 > PALSA-1004. The sequence goes on from JAYWDM010000185.1 coordinate 1,463, forward strand.
TGAATTTTCCGATCCGCGGCACCGGCGAGAAAGCCTGGTTCGGCTGGCCGACCGACCCGAAGATGGAAGAATTGCGCGAAGCGTGGTTCAACGCCGCGGACGCCGCGAGTTCGAAGAAGGCGGCTGACGCGGTGCAGAAGCACGCGTTCGAATTCGTGCCTATCATTCCGACCGGGCAGTTCATCCTGCCGACCGCCTACCGCTCGAACATCTCCGGGCTCATCATCGCGCCGATCAACCTCTTGTGGAACGTGGAGAAGAAATAGCGTAGTCGGCCGCGGGTTTTATCGGTGTTCGCCTATGTAGTGCGCAGGCTGGGCGCGACCGTCGTCGTCATGACGGTGGTCGCGTTCGTGGTCTTCTCGCTGTTGTATTTCACGCCCGGCGATCCGGCGGCGATCCTCGCCGGTGACGCCGCGACCGATGACGATATCCGGCGCATACGCGCGAAACTCGGCCTCGACGAGCCGTTCTTCGTGCGTTTCGGCGGCTGGGTCTGGGCGCTGCTGCATGGCGATCTCGGCACTTCCATATTCACCAACCTGCCGGTCACTCATCTGATCGGGCAGCGCGTCGAACCCACGCTTGCCCTGACGCTCTGCACGCTGCTTGTGTCGGTCGCGGTCGCGGTGCCGCTCGGCGTGCTTGCGGCGGCACGCGTCGGCACCTGGATAGACCGCGTGGTGATGGCGTTTTCGGTGCTCGGCTTCTCGGTGCCGGTGTTCGTGCTCGCGTATATTTTGATACTCACGTTTTCCATCCAGCTCGACTGGCTGCCGGTGCAGGGTTACCGGCCGCTGCGCGAGGGCGTGTGGGAGTGGCTGCGCCACCTGATTCTGCCCAGTATTGCGCTGGGCACCGTGTATATAGCGTTGATTGCGCGCATCACGCGCGCCTCCATGCTTGACGTGCTTGCGCAGGACTACATACGCACCGCGCAGGCCAAGGGCCTGTCGTCCAGCGCGGTATTGACCGGCCATGCGCTGAAAAACGCCGCGGTGCCGATCATGACCATCATCGGCATCGGTATTGCGCTCCTGATCGGCGGCGCCATCGTCACCGAGACCGTGTTCGCGCTTCCCGGCATAGGGCGGCTCACCGTGGATGCGATCCTGCGCCGCGATTATCCGATCATCCAGGGCGTAATCCTGATGTTCTCGGCAATTTATGTGCTGATCAACCTCGCGGTTGACCTCTCCTACATGTTCTTCGATCCGCGCATCCGCTTCTGACATGCCCGCCATAGCGATCGATAGCATGCCGAAATCGGTGTCGCCGACCTGGCAATTTTTCCGGGACTCGTTTCGCCGTCATCCGACCGCCATCGTCGGCGGCGTGGTGCTGCTGCTCATGATTTTGATCGCCATTTTCGCGCCGTGGCTGGGCAGCGTCGATCCGCAGGCGGTGGCGCCGGTGCGCCGGCTGAAGCCGCCGTCGGCGGAATTCTGGTTCGGCAGCGACATGCTGGGCCGCGACGTATACAGCCGCGTGCTGTATGGCGCGCGCGTGTCGCTTTCCATCGGCATCGCCGTCGCGATATTCAGCACGGTGGTCGGGCTCGCGATCGGGTTGGTAACGGGTTTCGTGCGCTGGCTCGATGCGGTCGTGATGCGCATCATGGACGGCTTGATGTCGATCCCGCCGGTGCTGCTCGCCATCGCGCTGATGGCGCTGACCCGCGCCAGCGTCGAAAACGTGATCCTCGCCATCACGCTCGCCGAAGTCCCGCGCGTGGTACGGCTCGTGCGCAGTCTCGTGCTGACGCTGCGCGAGCAGCCGTACGTCGAGGCCGCGGTCGCGGCCGGCACGACGTTGCCGCGCATACTGGTGCGCCACATACTGCCCAACACCGTGGCGCCGCTGCTGGTGCAGGCCACTTATGTGTGCGCGTCGGCGATGATCACCGAAGCCATCCTGTCGTTCATCGGCGCCGGGACGCCGCCGAATATTCCGAGTTGGGGCAACATCATGGCGGAGGCGCGCAGCCTCTTTCAGATCGCGGGCTATCTGATTTTGTTTCCGGGCATCTTTCTGTCGCTGACCGTGCTGGCGGTGAATCTCCTCGGCGACGGCATGCGCGATGCGCTCGATCCGCGGCTGGCGCGCAGGATGTAAGAGTGCCCGCCGCCGCCCCCTTGCTCGAAGTCGATGGTCTGAAGACCTGGTTCTACACACGCGACGGCATCGTGCGCGCGGTGGACGGCGTGTCGTTCACCGTCTACCCCGGTGAAACACTGGCGGTGGTGGGCGAGTCTGGTTGCGGCAAGAGCGTGACTTCGCTGTCGATCCTGCGCCTCATTGCGTCGCCGCCGGGGAAAATCGTCAGCGGTCGTCTCGTCTTCCAGGGGCGCGACCTGCTGGGGCTGACGGAAGACGAAATGCGCAAAGTGCGCGGCAACGAAATTTCGATGATCTTTCAGGAGCCGATGACTTCGCTTAACCCGGTGCTGACCATCGGCCGCCAGATCGGCGAGGCGCTGGTCCTGCACCGCGGCATGAACAGCGCGCAGGCGTTGGAGCGCGCCGTCGAAATGCTGACCCTCGTCAATATTCCCGAGGCCGCGCGGCGCATCGGGCAATATCCGCATCAACTCTCGGGCGGCATGCGCCAGCGCGTGATGATCGCAATGGCGCTCGCGTGTAATCCGCGCCTCCTGATCGCCGACGAGCCGACCACCGCGCTCGATGTAACGATACAGGCGCAGATTCTCGACCTGATGCGCGGCCTGAAAGAGAAAACGGGTGCGGCAATCGTGCTGATCACGCACGACCTCGGCGTGGTGGCCGAAATGGCGCAGCGTGTCGTGGTGATGTACGCGGGACGCAAGGTCGAGGAGGCGCCAGTCGACGATTTGTTTGCCGGTCCGCGCCATCCTTACACGCAGGGCCTGCTCAAATCGATTCCCAGGCTCGAAGCGGCCGGCGCAACGGGACGCCCGCGCCTCGTGGAAATTCCCGGCATGGTGCCCTCGCTGAAGGACGCGATCGCTGGTTGCGTATTCGCGCCGCGCTGCTCTTATGTAACCGCGCGCTGCCGCCGCGATTACCCGCCGCTGGAGGAAAAAATGCCGGGACACTGGGTCGCGTGCTGGGAAGCGGATCGTTTGGCGGGAGGCGGCGCGTGAGCGCAGACGCGGCGGAAGTGCTGCTCGGCGTCAAGCGCCTCGTCAAGCACTACCCGGTGCGCAAAGGCGTGTTCGGGCGCGTGACCGGACAGGTGCATGCGGTGGACGATGTCAGTTTTTCGATTGCCGCCGGCGAAACGCTGGGGCTGGTCGGCGAAAGCGGTTGCGGCAAATCGACCACGGGCAAGGCCGTGCTGAAGCTGCTGGAGCCGACCAGCGGATCGATCGACTGGCGCGGGCGCCGCATCGACCGGCTTTCCGCGGCCGACATGCGGCCATACCGGCGCGAACTGCAGGCCGTGTTCCAGGATCCGTATTCGTCGCTCAATCCGCGCATGCGCGCGGAGGATATCGTCGCCGAGCCGATCCGCAATTTCGAGCGCGCGGGTGGTGCGGAAATTCGCCGCCGCGTCGCTTCGCTCTTTGACAAAGTCGGACTCAGGTCCGATCAGATGATCAAGTATCCGTACGAATTCTCGGGCGGCCAGCGCCAGCGTCTGGGCATCGCGCGCGCGCTGGCGCTGCGCCCCAAGCTCATCGTGTGCGACGAGCCGGTATCCGCGCTCGACGTATCGGTGCAGGCGCAGGTGATCAACCTCTTGATGGACCTGCAAAGCGAGATGCAGCTCTCGTACTTGTTTATCGCGCACGATCTGGCGGTGGTCGAGCACATCAGCCACCGCGTCGCGGTCATGTATCTCGGCAAAATCGTTGAACTCACCGACAAGCGTTCGCTGTTTGCGCACCCGCAGCACCCGTATACCGAGGCGCTGCTGTCGGCGGTGCCCGTGCCGGATCCGCGCGCGCGGAAAAAACGCATCATCCTCGCCGGCGACGTGCCAAGCCCGATCAACCCGCCGCCGGGTTGCCGCTTTCATACGCGCTGCCCGTACGCGTTCGAGCGCTGCCGCGTTGACGAGCCGGCGACGCTGGAAGTGCGCCCCGGCCATTTTGTCGCCTGTCATCTGCGCGACGGCAAGGTAAACTGATATGCCAACGATACCGAATGCAGTGCAACTTACACGCGAACTGCTGAAATTCAACACGATCAACCCGCCCGGCGCAGAGCAGGCGTGCGCGCAGTATCTCGGCGAATTGCTCAAGGGCGCGGGTTTTGCGGTCGACTACGCGGAATTCGCGCCGACCCGCACAAGCCTGGTCGCAAAAATCGGCGGCGCCCACGGCAAGCCGCCGCTCGGTTTCACCGGGCATATTGATACCGTGCCGCTGGGTGCGGCGGCGTGGAAAGCCGATGCGTTCGGCGCGAGCATGGAAGGCGGCAAGCTCTACGGCCGCGGGTCGAGCGATATGAAAAGCGGCGTGGCTGCGTTTGTAATCGCGGCGTTGCGGGTCGCGGATAAACTCCGCAACCGGCCGGGCGTCACGCTGGTGCTCACGGCCGATGAAGAGTGCGGCTGCGGCGGCGCGGCGCACCTGGTCAAACAGGGAAAATTGCTGGGCGAAGTCGGCGCGCTGGTGATAGGCGAGCCGACCGCGAATTATCCTCTCATCGGGCACAAAGGCGCGTTCTGGCTCGACGTGACGACGCGCGGCGTTACCGCGCACGGTTCAATGCCGGAACGCGGCGACAATGCGATATACAAGGCGGCCGCCGCGATCGGCAAACTGCGTGCGTTCGAATTCGAAATGCCGCCGCACGCGCTGATGGGCGCACCGACGC
>JAYWDM010000186.1:0-6264 GCA_043779885.1 Betaproteobacteria bacterium
GTTGCTCATGACAAGCATCAGCATCGAGAAGGTGAAGAGCGAGATGTACGAGAAGAAGCGGTTGTAGCCGGGATCGCCCGCCATATAGCCTATGGTGTATACGTGCACCATCAGGGACACGAACGTCACGACGACCATCATCGTTGCCGACAATTGATCGATAAGGAAGCCGATCTCGTAACTTGCCGATCCGCTCACGAGCCAGGTGTAAACCGGTCCGTTGTAGGTGTGGCCCTGCAGCACGTCATGGAGCACTATGGCGGCCGCAACGGTGGACACGACCATGCCGGATATCGTCACCGCATGCGCGACGCGGTTGCTGATCGTCATGCAAAAAAGACCAGCGATCAGCGCGCCGATCAACGGCGCCAGCGGCACGACCAGATATAACGTTTGCATCGTCACAACGCTAGCCTTTCAAGCTGTCGAGGTCCTCGACGTCGATCGTTTTCAGATTGCGGAACAGCACCACCAGTATCGCAAGCCCGATGGCCGACTCGGCGGCCGCCACTGTCAGGATAAAGAACACGAATATCTGGCCCGCCGTATCCTCGAGATAATGCGAAAAGGCGATGAAATTCATGTTGACCGCAAGCAGCATGAGTTCGATCGCCATCAGCAGAATGATGACGTTCTTGCGGTTCAGGAATATCCCGATCACGCTGATCGCGAAAAGAATCGCGCCCAGTACCAGGTAGTGGGAAAGTGAGATCAACGCACGCTCCTTATTAGTGAAGCGTGAAGGGTGAAGGGTGAAGGGTGACCCCCCTCACCCCAACCCGGCCCCCTCGCTCGCTGCGCTGGCTCTCCCCCAGTGCGGGGGAGAGGGGGATTAGGTCTTGCCCCTTCACCCTTCACTCTTCACCCTTCACTGCTTTTTCTCCGACGGCATGGACACGATGCGCACGCGGTCCTTGCGCTGTATCCCGATCTGCCTGGCCGGATCGATATACTTGGTCGTCTTGCGCTGACGCAGCGTCAGCGCGATTGCCGCGACGATGGCGACCAGCAGGATAACCGCGGCGATTTCGAACGGATACACGTACTCCGTATACAACAGCCGCCCGAGCTGCCGCGTATTGCTGAAACCCGCCGCCGCGGGCGCGGGCTCCTCGATATCCATGGAGGAGTAATGCCCCCACAAAAACAGGCCCATTTCCAGAACCAGCATCGCCGCCACCACACTGCCCAGCGGCAGATAGCTCCAAAACCCCTCGCGCAGCCTGACGAGATTGACGTCGAGCATCATCACGACGAACAGGAACAGCACCATGACCGCACCCACATAGACGAGCACCAGCGCGATCGCCAGAAACTCGGCCTGCAACTGTATCCACAGGCCGGCCGAAGTGAAAAATGCCAGCACCAGCAGCAACGCCGAGTGCACCGGGTTGCGCGACGTAACAACGCCGACGGCGGCGGCAATCAGCACGGCCGCAAAAGCGTAGAAAATAAAAGTCTGGAAAGTCATAAGATTCGTGAATGTGTGAACACGTGTATGAGTGAATGTGAGAATCCGGTGGCGTCCGATTCTTCCGTTGTCATCCGTTCACTTTTCACCCCTTCACCCTTCACCCCTTCACCCTTCACCCCTTCACCCCTTCACCCCTTCACCCCTCACCCATACACTCAGCGATACGCCGCGTCGTCCGCGCGATCCCTGGCGATTTGCTGTTCGTACAGGTCGCCGATCGCAAGCAGCATCGGCTTGGTATAGATCAGGTCGCCGCGCACCTCGCCGTGGTACTCAAAAATACGCGTTTCCACGATCGAGTCGACCGGGCACGACTCCTCGCAGAAGCCGCAGAAAATGCATTTGGTCAGGTCGATGTCATAGCGCGTAGTGCGCCGGGTGCCGTCATCGCGTTGTTCCGACTCGATGGTGATCGCGAGCGCGGGGCACACCGCCTCGCACAGTTTGCAAGCAATGCAGCGCTCTTCGCCGTTCGGATAGCGGCGCAGCGCGTGCAATCCGCGGAAACGCGCCGACTGCGGCGTTTTCTCTTCGGGGAACTGCACCGTGATCTTGCGCGCAAACAGGTGCCGCCCCGTCAACATCATGCCCTTGACCAGTTCAACGAGCAGAAAGGTGCGGAAGAAGTCGCCTATGCGGGATATCATGTTGTCCTCACTTCCACCAAACCCATAGCGGGGTCTGCATCCATGCGCCGAGCACGACTATCCACACGATGGTCAGCGGAATGAACACTTTCCAGCCCAGCCGCATGATCTGGTCGTAGCGGTAGCGCGGAAACGTTGCGCGGAACCACAGGAAGCTCGACACCACGAGGAAAAGTTTGAGCAGGAGCCAGCCGACGTTGCCGGCGGCAAGCCACGGCATGCCTATGCTTTCCGCCAGCACTGACGGCACCGGCGACAGCCACCCGCCCAGGAAAAATATCGAGCACAGGATGGAGACCAGTATCATGTTCGCGTATTCGGCCAGAAAAAATACGGCGAACGTCATTCCCGAATACTCGACATGGAAGCCGGCGACAATTTCAGACTCGCCCTCGGCAACGTCGAATGGCGCGCGGTTGGTTTCGGCCACGCCGGCAATCAGGTACACGAGGAAAAACGGGAACAGCGGGATAATGAACCAGTTAAGCAACCCGTACCGGCCCTGCTGGCTCAACACGATCTCGACGAGATTCAGGCTCTGCGCCGCCATCAGCACGCCGACGAGCGCAAAACCCATGGCAATTTCGTAAGAGACTATCTGCGCCGCGGAGCGCAACGCGCCCAGGAACGCGTATTTCGAGTTCGACGCCCACCCGGCGATGATGATGCCGTAGACGCCCATCGAAGTGATCGCCATGAGATAGAGCAGGCTTGCGTCGATGTTGGCGAGCACGAGTTCGGGACTGAATGGCACGACTGCCCATGCCGCCAGAGCCGGCATCAGCGCCATGATGGGCGCCAGCACGAACAGGAACTTGCTCGCCCCAGCCGGCAGGATGATCTCCTTGACGAGGAGCTTCAAGCCGTCGGCGATCGGCTGCAACAAACCCAGCGGGCCCACGCGATTGGGCCCTATGCGCACCTGGATCCAGCCGATCAGCTTGCGCTCCCACAAAGTGAGGTAGGCAACGCTTAGCATCAGCGGCGCGACGATGCAGACGATCAGGAGCAGCGTCTTGATCGCATACAGCACCTGCGGCGCGAGTTCCTGCCCGGCGACGGCAACGACGACGGCGCCCAGCAGCCCCCACGCCCAGGCGCCCAGATTCAGCAGGGGCTGGAGCACAGTGCTCACACCGCCACCTTCTGCTTCGCGACAACGCGCTCGACCGTGATCGCGCCGAACATTGCTCCGAGCCCTGCCGTCAGCGGATGTGCGGCCGGCACGCGAACGCAATTTTCCGGGAGCTTGTCGTCGCGCGTCGCGGCCAGCACTGCGCTGCCGCCTCCCTGGATGATCTTCACCGGATCGCCGTCGTGCAACTCAAGCCGCGCGAACAGCGCGCCGTTCATCGCCGCGACCGGCGCGGCGGCATCGCGGGTTTTCTGCAATGACGCGGCACGGCGCACGATCGCGTCGGCCTGATAGATCGGCACTTCGCCGATGCGTTCGATGCCAGCACCCGCTGCACCGACACTACCGAGCGCAGGACTGCGCAGGCGGTTGTTCAAACGCGACGCGACTTCGCCGCCGGCCAATGCATCCCCGAGCACGGCCTCGCCGCTGTCGTAATCGAAGCCCGCCAGCCCGCATAAATTACCCAGCACGCGCAGCACTTTCCACGCGGGTCGGGTTTGCGCAAGCGGCTGCACCACGCCGCGAAACGACTGCACCCGGCCTTCAGTGCTGACGAACGTGCCGGAGGTTTCCGTGAATGGCGAAATCGGCAGCAGTGCATGCGCATAATCGAGCGCCCCGTGCTGGTACGGCGACATCGCGACGACAAATTCGGCCTGCTTCATCGCCGCCATTGCTTGCGCCGGGTCATAACAGTCGAATTCAGGCTCGACCCCCAGCAATACATAACCCCGGCGTGGCCGGGCGATCATCTGCGCGGCAGTCAGCCCGTCGCCCGTGGCACCGGCAAGGTATCCGCCGACGCTGTTTGCCGCTTCGCCGAGAAAACCGAATTTCGCGCCGGTGAGATCCGCCAGTGTCTGCGCGAGCGCATGCAGCTGCGTCGCCGCCGGATGGTGCTGCGCAAGATTACCGAGAAAAATCGCGACGCGCGTTCCCGACGCGAGGCTGGCGGCAATTCGTGTTGCGACATCGGCAACCTCGACCGCGGCGAGCTCGGGGGGAAGCACCGCGCCCTTCGCCTGCGCAACGGCTTTCACCACCTGCGCAAGCCCGTGCGCGAGCTGCGACGGCGCAACAATCGCCTTGTTCGCGACGCGCATCATGAGGTCGTCATCGACGGGATTGAGCAGATTGACCCGCAGCTGTTTCTTGGCCGCCTGGCGTAGTCGATTGGCTATGAGCGGATGGTCTTTACTCAGCGTGCTGCCGACGATCAGAACGCGGTCGAGTTGCGGCAAGTCGGCGATCTGCATGCCGAGCCAGGGCACGCCCGCCGTCGGCGAGACGCCGGGATCTGCGCCGAAGTCCGGCTGGCGCGTGCGAAAATCGACGTTGCCGGAGCCGATCCCGCGCACGAATTTCTGCAGCAGATAGAGTTCTTCGAGCGTCTGGTGCGGTGTCGCCAGCGCGCCGATCGCTTGTGCGCCATGTTGGTCGCGAACCTTCTTCAGTCCGGACGCCACAAATTCAAGCGCGACCTGCCAGTCGACTTCCTGCCACGCGCCGTTCTGCCTGATCATGGGTTTGACGAGGCGATCCGCGGAATTCAGGCCTTCGTAAGCAAAGCGATCCTTGTCCGACAGCCAGCATTCGTTGATCGCTTCGTTGTCGCGCGGCAGCGTGCGCATCACGCGGTTTTGCTTGACCTGCACGGTGAGGTTCGACCCCAGCCCGCAATGCGGACTTACCGTCGGCTGGCGGGTCAGTTCCCAGGTGCGCGCGCTGTAGCGGAACGGTTTGGACGTCAGCGCCCCCACCGGGCACAAGTCGATGACGTTGCCGGACAACTCCGAATCCACCGTCTTGCCGACAAACGCGATGATTTCCGCATGTTCGCCGCGCCCTATCATGCCGAGCTCCATGATGCCAGCGATCTCCTGCCCGAAGCGCACGCAGCGCGTGCAGTGAATGCAACGCGTCATGTCGGTCGAGATCAGCGGCCCGAGATTCTTGTTGTTGACGACACGCTTGGGTTCCTCGTAGCGCGAGCCGCTGCCGCCGTAGCCCACCGCCAGGTCCTGCAACTGACATTCGCCGCCCTGATCGCAGATCGGGCAGTCGAGCGGATGGTTGATGAGCAGAAACTCCATGACGCCTTTTTGCGCGGTGATCGCCTGCTCGGAGTGCGTGAACACTTTCATGCCGTTGGTCACCGGCGTTGCGCACGCCGGCAACGGCTTGGGGGCCTTCTCGACCTGCACCAGGCACATCCGGCAGTTCGCGGCGATGGACAGCTTCCTGTGGTAGCAGAAATGCGGCACGTAAACGCCCGCCTGATTGGTGGCATCCATGACAGTGCTGCCGTCAGGCACCTCGAGTTTTCGGCCGTCAATCTCTATTTCCAGCATAAATTCAGTTGCGCCCGCAACTCACGCCGCGCCCCTCGCCCGCGTCAGGGCGAGAGGGGTTGGGGGTGATGGCAGCCGGCGCTTTCATCTCTCAGACGTAGTTGGGGACCAGGCACTGCTTGTGATCGATGTGGTGCTGGAACTCGGCGCGATAATGCTTGATGAACGCGCGCACCGGCATCGCTGCGGCGTCGCCGAGCGCGCAGATCGTGCGGCCCTGAATATTGTCAGCGACATTGTTCAGCAGATCGAGGTCCGCGGATTTGCCCTTGCCGTGCTCGATGCGGTCGATCATGCGGTACAGCCAGCCGGTCCCTTCGCGGCACGGCGTGCATTGCCCGCACGATTCTTCGAAATAAAAATAGGAGAGCCGCAGCAGGCATTTCACCATGCAGCGCGTCTCGTCCATCACGATCACCGCGCCCGATCCCAGCATCGAGCCGGCCTTGGCGATGGAATCGTAGTCCATGTCGGTCGCCATCATGATTTCGGCCGGCAGCACCGGCATGCTCGACCCGCCCGGAATGACCGCTTTCAGTTTCCTGCCATCGCGCATGCCGCCCGCCATTTCGAGCAGCTTCGCGAACGGGGTGCCCAGCCTTACTTCGTAATTGCCGGGACGCGCAACGTCACCCGACACCGAGAATATCTTGG
>JAYWDM010000187.1:0-6255 GCA_043779885.1 Betaproteobacteria bacterium
TGGGGTCCGGTGACCCAGGCCGGTGAATACGCCTACGATCTGCCCCATTTGTTCTCCACCCGCCGCATCGGCCCGGATCTGTCGCGGGTGGGTCTGAAATTCAGCGACGCCTGGCATCTCGCCCATTTCTGGAATCCGCGCGTGCTCTCGCCGGACTCCATCATGCCGCGCTTCGCCGCGTTGTTCGACGGGCCTTACACGGCCAAGATCGTGACCGATGCAGAGGGCAATCGCACCATCGAGAACACACCGGCGACCGAGAAACTGTTCGATTTCAAGAGCGACAAGAAGATTCTCCTGACGCCGAACGGGGACGGGCTTCTGTACGTTCCGGAACGCGGCAGATATCCGGTGATATTCACACCCAACCAGGAATACGCAGGCGAAGTGCTGAGCCTGGTCACCGAAAGCGAAGACCTGAAGGCGCTGATCGCCTACCTGCAGAAGCTCGGCATCAACCGTGGCAAGTGGCGCGACGTGTTCGAGCCCCAGCGCATGGAAGCCTCGCAGGTATCGCTGCCGCGTTCGGAAGAGTGGATCGATTACGGCAAGAACGTCTACCAGCGCCGTTGCCTCGGATGCCACGGGGTGAAAGGCGACGGCAACGGTCCGGCGGCGGCCTTCATTCAGAGCGACCGGCCGCGCAACTTCACACTGGGCGTATTCAAGTTCCGGCTCACGCCGTCAGGCTCCATGCCAGACGACGGCGATCTGTTGCGCACCATCACGCGCGGCGTGCGCGGCACGTCGATGCCCACCTGGCACGAGCTGATGGAAAAAGATCGGCTGGCGGTGATCCAGTACATCAAATACGAACTGGCCGCCGATCGCAGTAAACCCGACAAGCCCTACTTCTACTTCGTCGAAGAGCCGCCCAAGGCGCCAATTTTCATCGGCCAGCCGCCCGCCCCGTCGGCGGAAATCGTCGCCCATGGCAAGGAAGTCTGGAAGCAGGCCAAGTGCTGGGAATGCCACGGCGACGGCGGCAAAGGGGACGGTGAAAAGGCGGCGGGACTGAAGGACGATTTCGGCTTCCCGATTCCGCCGGCCAATCTCACCACCGGCCAGTTCAAGTCGGGGCCGAGCGTGAAGGACATGTTCCGCACCATGTCGACCGGACTGTCCGGCACGCCGATGCCGTCGTTCAGCGACTCCGTCGCGGAAGCCGATCGCTGGGCGCTCTCCTATTACGTGCTGTCGCTGTCGGCGTTCACCGATCCGCTCACCGGGGAAAAGATGGCGATCTCGGAGCAGGACCGCGTTGCGCTCAACGATCCGGCGTTGCCCGCCTCCGAGTCCCGCCACGCGTACAGATTGCGAAGCGGACAGAAGCCGACCTTCTATGCCGGCGAAGCCTGGGCGAAAAAACACGGTTTCGATTTCGCAGCGGCGAATGCAGAAGATACGAAATAGGGAGCGATGATGGCCGAACTGGTCCTGATCCAATTCCTGGTGGCGCTGTTCATGGGGCTGGGCGCAGTGTGCCTGTTCATCTGGGGCGTGCTGTCGGGCTCGTTCAACGACGTCGAGAGCATCAAGTACAAGGCTTATCGCGCGGAGGTTAGAGAAGATGAGTGACAAGAACGATCAGGCAAAGTCCGCAAACGTACCGCACGACCAGCAGACGGAGGGCTACGGTGGCGGTCATATCGAGGCCAGGCACGGTCGTGTGGACGGCTGGCTGCTGATCGTCTACGTGATCATGCTGGTCTGGTCGCTCTACTACGGCATCAAGTACTGGGGCGGGCTCGGGCCGGGCCTCGATTTCTGAACCGGCACGCAAAGGAGAATTGCTCATGGCGGCAAGACTGGTACTGGTACTGGCGCTGCTGAATCTGCTGTTCCTGTTCAGCGAACTGGCGCTCAATATATTCGGGGTAATGCTCTCTTGAGGATTGGATGATGACTGTTCCCGAAGGCATCGCGTTCTGGATCTTCATCGTCATGACGATCTCTTTCTTCGTCTGGGTGGCCTACCTCGCTTTCAAAAAATAGCCTCAGCCACATGAAAAAGCCTCACCACGAAGGCACGAAGGACACGAAGTCACACGAAGAAGAGCAAGGTTCGGAGAGTGCTCCGGATTGATGGAAGGTCGCGAACGCGCACTCCGGACCCGCGGTCTCTGAACCTGGTTTCAGTCTGTTTCGTTTTTCTTCGTGTTCCTTCGTGCGCTTCGTGGTAAGAGTTTGATGTTGAAGTTCACCGTGGTGATGCAATGCTGCAGTACCTGTTGATCTGCCTCGCCGGGCTCGCCGGCAGCGTGCACTGCGTCGGCATGTGCGGTGGCTTTGTTTGCGTCATGGGCAGGGACCCGCGCGGCGCGGCAGCGACGTTGCGCCGGCACCTGACTTACAACCTCGGTCGGGTCACGACATACTGCTTCCTCGGCGCGGCGGTCGGAACCCTCGGCCTGCTGCTGGTCGGCCACCACGGCGAGCCGACCGCAATGAGCCTGGCGCAACGCGGACTCGCGGTCTTCTCCGGGCTGCTCATGCTGTATATCGGGCTGCAGTTCTTCGGTTTCTTCCGCGCCGCCCAATGGCGGCCGCTCGGCTTCGGCGCCGACTTTCTCACCGCCTCCATGCGTCAACTGTTGAAAGCTCCCGGTCCCGGCGCACCGCTCGCGCTGGGCGCGCTCAACGGCTTCCTGCCCTGTCCGCTGGTGTACGCCTTCCTGGCGCAAGCCGCATCCGCCGGCGGCCCGCTGCCGGGTTTCCTGACCATGGCGGCTTTCGGTCTCGGGACTTTTCCCGCGATGCTGGCGATGGGCGGCATCGGCCTGTGGCTGCGCCCGGCGCTCGAACGATCCGGTGCGCCGGCGCTCGCGGTTGATACCGCAAGCGGCGCCGGTGGCGGCGGCACGTTGCGGGCGCGATCCGACTGGCGTCAGACCAGTCTGCGCATTGCCGGCGGCTTCATCATCCTGCTCGGTGTCATCACGCTTGCCCGCGGCCTGCTGCCGCTGGGCGCGCATCTGCATTGAACATGACCACGGCAGCGACCTGCAGCCACTGCCTGCTGCCGATCGGCAGCCTGGGACAGGAACGTGAAGTCAATGGCGAGCGCCACGCTTTCTGCTGCTACGGCTGCTGTCTTGCCTACCAGGTACACCACGGCGAACGCGAGGAACCGCAGGCGGCGCTGCTCTTGATCCGCATCGGCGTCGGCGCATTCCTCGCCATGAACATCATGCTGTTCAGCCTGCTGCTGTACTCCGGCTCGTTCGGGGCCAGCGACGGCGCGACGGCGAACCTGGTCCACTGGCTACTGTGGATCCTGGCGACGGCTCTGATGGTGGTGCTGGGCGGACCATTCTTCGCCGGCGCCTGGCTGGCGGCGCGACAGGGCCGCTTCTCTACCGACACACTGGTAGCCGTCGGCACGCTGGCGGCCTACGGCTACTCCGCCTACCAGGTCTGGAACGGCTCGGGAGACGTGTACTTCGATACCGTCACCATGGTGCTCATCCTGTTCACGCTCGGGCGCTACCTGGAGGCGCTCGGCCGCGTGCGGGCGGCGCGCAGCCTGGCGCCGATGCTGGCCGCCGAGCGCGCCGAAGCCAGGGTCGTGGTCAACGGACTCGATACCATCCAACCGGCGCGCGAAATCCAGCCGGGTGCGGTGGTACGTGTCCTCCCCGGCGAGCGCATCGCGGTGGACGGAGTGGTCGTCGAGGGCCGCTCCGAATGCAACGAGGCCATCCTCACCGGTCAGGCGGAAGTACAGGCGAAGACGCCCGGTGCACCGGTACATGCCGGCAGCATCAACGGCAGCGGACAACTGCTGGTACGCGCCACGGCTGCCGGCGATGCCTCGCGCTGGGTGCAGATCAGCCGCATGGTGCGCGAGGCGCTCGCGCGCAAGTCGCTGTTGGGACAGTCGGTGGACCGTCTGGCCGCGGTGTTCATTCCGGTGGTTCTGCTGCTCGCCGCCGGGACGCTGTGGTTCTGGAGCGCAGTAGCGCCCTTCGAGCAGGCGCTGCTAACCGCGTTGGCGGTGCTGGTGGTCGCCTGCCCCTGCTCGCTCGGACTGGCGGCCCCGCTGGCGACCACGCTGGGGATCAGCCTCGCAGCGCAGCGCGGAATCCTGTTGCGCAGCGGCGGTGTGCTGGAAAAGCTGGCGCGGATCAAAGCCGTCGCATTCGACAAGACCGGCACGCTCACCGAGGGTCGGCCGCAGGTGCTGCAGCTATCGGCCCAAGGCGCATCCGAACAGCAGGTGCTCTTCCACGCCACCGCGCTGGCACGGGCATCGGAGCATCCGCTGGCGAAGGCCATCGCGCGCGCGGGCCAGGCGTTGAATGCCGGCGTCGCAGTCGAAGTGCGGGCGCGCCCCGGCGCCGGCATCTCGGGACGAGTCGACGACCGCGCTGCCGCAATGGGATCCGCCGGCTTCATGTCCACGCTGGGTTGGCAGGTTCCCGCGGTGTGGCCGGCAAGTCCGCAAGGATGCACGCTGGTCCATGTCGGCTGGGAAGGCAGGGTGCGGGGACTGATCGCGCTCGCCGATCGCGTGTTGCCGGAGGCCCCTGCGGTAATGACGGCGCTGCGCGATCGCGATCTGCCGGTGTTGCTTTTGAGCGGCGATCGCGAGCCTGCGGTGGCGCAGACTGCGACCCGGCTCGGCATTCCGGTGTGGCGCTCGGAGCTCATGCCGGAAGACAAGGTTGGCGTGCTACGGGATTGGACGCGGCGCCACGGCCCCATCGCCATGGTGGGCGACGGCCTGAACGACGGCCCGGTGCTGGCCGCGGCGGCGGTCGGCATCGCTGCCGGCGGCGCCACCGATCTCGCCAGGGAAAGCGCCGATATCGTATTGCCCGAACACGGGCTTGCAAACCTACCGTGGCTGTTCGAGCTGGCTGCGCAGGTGCGCAGTTCGATTCGCGCCAACCTCGCCTGGGCACTCGGCTATAACCTGGTGGCGCTGGGACTGGCGGCATGCGGATTGCTCCAGCCGGTTCTCGCGGCCGGTCTGATGGCCGGCTCCAGTCTGGTGGTCGTCACCCGTTCCCTGAGCGCGCGGCGCGCACTGGCCTTGCCCTCCGCAGACCGGGCCGCAGTGACAGGGACTGCTTCCGCCTGATCATGCTGGCGATGCAATCGAAATTGCACCGGGGGTTCGCGACCGCAGCGCTCGCGGCAACGCTTGCCGCGCCTGCATTGGCGGATCACGCCGAACCGCAAAAGGTCAATCGCGAACTGGCAGGCTGGATGGTCGGCGAATTCACGCTGGTCGACCACCAAGGCAATGCCTTCAGCGCTGAGCAGTTGGCGGGCCGGTGGACTTTTGTTTTATTGGGCGATACCCGCTGCGGCGAGCGTTGCAGCGCCGCACTTGCCGCGCTCGCCGGTATGGTCCAGCGCATCGCCCGGACCGAAGCCGTCAAATCAACCCAGGTGCTATTCGTCTCGCTCGATCCGGCGCACGATTCCACCGCGAGCCTGCGCCGCTACCTCGCGCCCTACGGGCCGCATTTTATTGGTGCCCGCGGAAGCGCTGAGAATCTAACCCGCCTTGTCGACGATCTTACCCCCCCGGGCGCGCCGTCTGGCGCTGGAAGAAGCCCGGGCTCGCTGCTTCTGGTCGGCCCGGATCGCTATGTGCGAGGAGAGTTTCTGCCGCCTTACGACGTGCTACAGTTGACAGCGAGATTCATGAAGACGCGAATTGGTCGCTGACAATCCTTGCATTCTGCGCGGCGTCAAGTCTGGAATCGGCCAGAGCCGGCACAAGACGCAGATGAAATCTGCGCGTCACGCCCGACCGAAATGGAAATCAACCGGCGGCCGCCGCGCAGGCGCGGCGCATGCTCTCCCCGCCGGGCGCTTGCGGATTCACCCACTCGAAGTGGATTTCCGCGTCCGGCGTGCGGTAAACCTCGGTCACTTCGCCGCTTGCCATGGCGGCGCGGTACAGCGTCGTTTCGACATTGGCGCGCCCCCCGGCCTTGCAGTCGTAACGCGTAAGCCGCGTCGCCGACAGATAAGGCTTGACCGGCCGCCGCGTCAGTTGGATTTCAGGAAAATTCCACAGCAGCAGGACTTCGACGATATCGCCGTCGCGCTTCAGGCTGTCTCGGTCGAAATAGAAAACCGATTCGGCGTCGGCACTGATCTCAACCCACTCGCACGCCGCGGCGGCCAACGGCAGCAGGCACAACAGGAACAGGGCAATTCGCATGGCTTAGGTGTCGCCTCCGGATCTCGCGACGAAGCCTACCGTTGCCCGCTATGGGACTCAAGCGCCGCGAG
>JAYWDM010000188.1:0-6253 GCA_043779885.1 Betaproteobacteria bacterium
CGCGGTCGAGCTTGTCCTTTTCGCGCGTCGTTTGTTTGGTCTTCAGCAAGCCCTCGATGTTGAGCGTCCGAACTGGGATTCCCTCAAAGTCGATGGTGATGGCGTACGGTTTCAGCGACTCGTAGGTCTCGCCGCAGGCGTTGAACATCAGGTCGACAACAAAGGCGTCGGCCACACGGATAGTTTCACCGTCGACGAACCAGCCCGGGTCGAGTTCCCTGGCGACACCGTCCGGCAATACCAACAGCGCCTTTCTTGTCCTTTCGCCCTGCTCGCGCGTTGGCGAAAGTACCAAGTCGATGTCTACCGTGCCACGCTGGTAACCCAAAGCATACAGCGCATAGCCGCCGATCAATACATAATCAACACCATGTTCGTTGAGTGAGCCAAGCAGTAACTTCAAGTCCTCAACGGTTGCAGGGCGGGAGAAACTTGACGCCGGATCGGTCATACGGGCGTGGTATTGCGCAAGCGACTATTCAGTGCCACGGCGCGTGCGAGGGCCTCATCGGTGTGGCGATTCATTTCGGCGTGGGAGGCAAAACGAAACAAGCCTTTCGGTATGCCGGTGGTTGAAAAGGCCGCCAGCGCGGCGCCTGTATGTTGATGAGCCGCGGCCGCGCGCAAAGCTGCTGCGCTGGGCGACAGCGAAGGATCCTGCGGGCGACGAACACCGACTTGTCGCATGTGAAATCCGAGAACTCCGAATTACCAGAAGGCTAAATATTACTGCGAAACGATGGGCAAGCATCATCAAACGTGAGACGGTCGAAGCTGCGAAACACCTTGACCCGATGCCTCAAGGTGTTCGGGTGGGACCTGCCAATGAATCGATCTGGCGAGATTTTAAGACCGTAGGATACGCGCGGCACAGGTGCGTCGAGGCACCTTTCTGATTTCTTTTCGCGGTTTCTCCCAGGAATGTGTCGTCCGCTCGTGCGGAATATGGCGTAAGCTTATTGGCGCCTCCGATTGCTCGTCTCATTCGACCGGAGCAGAAGACGATAAGTAGGGTGCGGCCAACGTTAAGAGCAAGCCCCTGGGGAGGGGAAGGTGCAGTCCGTCTCGAGTTGGCTCAAAACACTTAGCCTCGAGCAATACTCTCAGGTTTTCGTTGACAACGACGTCGACCTCGACGTCCTGCGCATACTTTGCGAAAAAGATCTGCAGGATCTCGGCGTATCGTTCGGACATCGCAAGAAACTCCTCAAAGCGATCGCCGAATTGAATGGCGCAGAGGCAGCTCAACCAGCGCCCGGCCCCGCCGCAACCCCTGTCGCCGGGGGCGAACGCCGCCAGTTGACCGTGCTGTTCTGCGACATGGTGGGCTTCACGGAGCTCGCATCCCGCGTTGATCCCGAAGTGCTTCAACGCATCATCCGTAGTTACGAAGACGCCTGCGCGGTCTGTGTGACGCGCTACGAGGGTTACGTATTCCAGCGCCTCGGCGACGGCATCGTTGCCTTCTTCGGCTATCCATTGGCACACGAAGGTGAGGGCGAACGCGCCATTCGGGCAGGGCTCGCAAGGCGGCGAACCTGGGTTGGAAGCCCCGCCACTTTGTTTCGTCTCCGATCATCTCGATCGAGAACGTGCTCAAGCCGGCGGGCGTGGAGCATGCAATCGGCATCATCTCGTCTACCTACCTAAAGGACCCTTCAGAGGCCGAGTGGCGCAACGACAAAGGCATGCAGGATTACCTCGCCTGGGCGCATAAAATGAGCCGCTAGAACGACTGCATGGTTGGCGTCGAATAAAGTACCGATGTGGTCAATTCGAGTCCGGTCACGAGTCGCGAGTAAAGCACTTCTCCCGTAGAGAAAAAGAGATTCGAGCCCGCTGTCCAATTCGTGATCGACCACGAAACGCCGCGGATGCGCCCAGTCGTGTATTCTCGCGCTCGTGCCGTGCGCTAGCCGGCGCACACTGAATATTCCCGTACGGAGAACATTGATGAAGAAGCGGTTGGCCTGCCTCGTTGCGGCCCTGGCCATCACCGGGAGCCCGATTACCGGGACGCATGGGGCCGAGCAGGGTGGGTTCGAAGGCCGGGTCGCCGTCGATACGCTCGATGAAGGCTTCGTGCCGTCGATACGCGCGGTCGAGGACTTCGGTTTCAGGCAGGCGACGGGCAAGTTCTGGAAGGTTGCGCGCGGCCAGGTGTTCGACGGCAAGGGCATGCCGCCGCTGTTGTGCGACTTGGCCGGCCCGCCCTACGCGGGAAGCTTCCGCAAGGCCTCGATGGTGTACGAATCCGCCACCCAGAGAAGGACCGAGAAATGGGATGAGGCGCAGCGCATGTTCTTCGAGGCAGCGCTGGCCGAAGGGGTCGCCCGGCAGGATGCGAAGGTGATGTACCTTTTGCTGACAATCCAGGGCTCGCGCTGGGAAGTGCCCGGGTCGCGCTGCTTTGGCAGTTGCCATGGCGTGTCCTGCCCGCTGGAATGGCGGCCGGTCATCAACGAAGCGAGGACCGGAGAGTTGGTGAGCTGGGTGCGCGCCGCCGATCCGAAACTTGAAGAGATCGACCTGCGCGCAACGTCTGCGATCCGGGCGAAGGGGCCGCACATCTTCACGCAGCCGCCGTGCGACATGTTTTCCGGCTCGACCCTGGTGCGCAAGCGTTGCGACTGAGTCGAGAGAAAAACAGCATGTCCGAAAATCCGACCGGCGGCTCGCCCGGCATGAACCGCGGCGGCCCGATGTCAACCGGCGCCGCATAATCATGGCCACTGCTTCGGCTGAAAAGCGCGCGGAATCCATCCGCCTTGGCCCCTGGCATCAGGGGGCGGTCTATGGCGCGACCGCCGCGCTCGCCGTGAGCGGCATCCTCTGGCTGGTGCTGCATTATTTCCTCGCCGTGCCGGGTGAATACGGCCCGCAGATCCACCCGCTCGAGCCCTGGATGCTGCGCCTGCATGGCGCGGCGGCGATGGCGGGGCTGATCATCTACGGCTCGCTGCTGCCGGTGCACATCCGGCGCGCCTGGTCCATCCGCCGCAACATCGTGCTGGGCATCGGGCTCGTTAGCATCATGCTGCTGCTGACCGTTACGGGGTATCTGCTTTATTACGCCGGCGACGAGAACACCCGGCCGGTGATCAGCGCGGTGCACTGGCTCCTCGGTCTGGGCGTGCCGGGGCTGCTCATCTGGCACGTCGTATCCGGCCGGGCGCGCACGCGGGTCAGCGAGACGCTGCCCGAACCGATGGAGAGCGACGCATGAGCCTGGATATCCGCTGGCTGGTGCCGGCCGCGATTTACGCGGTAGCGCCGCAGTGCATCGCCGCCAAGTACATGAGCGTGGAACAGGCCCGGGCGCTGATCTTCCCGTTCGCCGACGAGTTCGTGCTCAGGCCGGTGCACCTCACGCCCGAGCAGATGCAGGAGATCGACAAGAACTCGGGCGTGCCCGGGCGCACGGCAGCGCAGTCGGCCTGGCAGGCCCAGTCCAAGGGCAAGATGATCGGCTGGTTCTTCATCGACCAGGTGATCGGCAAGCACGAACTCATCACCTACGCGCTGGGTCTCAACGCCGACGGCAGCGTACGCCAATTCCAGATCATCGAGTACCTGGAAGCCTACGGTTACCAAGTCCGCGAGCTCAAGTGGCGCGACCAATTCGTCGGCAAGACGGTCGAGAGTCCGCTGCAGGTCGGCACCGATATCGGCAACATCAGCGGCGCGACCCTGTCGGTTCGCCATATGACCGATGGCATCAAGCGACTGCTTTTCCTCCACCAGTCCGCCCTGCGCTGAATCGTCGCGCCTGCGTCCGGCGATGGGGACGCTGGTTCATGTTGGCGCCTCGGGCCCTGATGCCACCGCCGCTGCGCATGCGGTCGATGCCGCGCTGGCCAGCGTCGAGCGCGTCGAGCGCCTGATGAGTTTCCATGACCCGGAGAGCGACCTGTCGCGGCTGAACCGCGAAGCCGCGCGCACGCCGCAAACGGTGCATCCCTGGACCTGGGCCGTGCTGCGGCGCGCATTGTGCGTCGCCGAAGCGAGCGACGGTCTGTTCGACATCACCATTGCACCGCTGCTGGTACGCGAAGGCCTGCTCCCCGGCTCGGCGGATGCATCGCTACAGTGCGGCAACTGGCGGCATATCGTCCTGATGCGCGATTGCAAAGTTTTTTTCGCGCGCCCGATGCTGCTCGACTTGGGTGGCATCGCGAAGGGCTTCGCGGTCGATCGGGCGATCCATGAATTAAAGAGGGGAAGTTGCACCCAGGGCGTGGTGAACGCGGGCGGCGATCTGCGCCGCTTCGGGCCCCTCCCCCAGCCGATCCATCTGCGCCGCCGCGATGGGCTGGTGCAGGTGGCCGAACTGCGCTGCGGCGCGCTCGCCACCTCCGCCCCGCATGCCTCGCACGCCGAGCGCCTCGCGCAGCCGCTCGGCAGCATCTTCGATCCACGCGCGCGCCGGGCCTGGAACGGAAGCGGGGCGGTGATGGTCGCCGCACCAAGTTGCGTCATCGCCGATGCACTCACCAAGGTCGCGGCGCTCGCGGGCCCCGCTTGCGGGCCGCTGTTGGCGCGCTTCGGTGCCCAAGCGCTGTGGGACGCCGATCCGGCATACCTCGCGGCCCGGTAGGTTCGCTGGGGAGAAAAGGTTCACGATTGCGAGACGCAGGAAGAAGTCGATGAGTTCTGGGAGAAGCTCTCCGCGGGCGGAGAAAAGCAGAGATGCGGCTGGCTCAGGGACAGATATGGGGTGACGTGGCAGATCGTGCCGTCCGTCCTGGACAAATTGTTGCAGGACAAGGATGCGGAGAAGTCGACGAGGGTCATGAAGGCAATGATGCAAATGGATAAACTCGACATCATTTCCGATGATCCGGCGAGCAATCCGGAGCACGAAACGATTGTGACGATGATCTTCGAGGATCAAGGCGCGAAGACGCTGATGACCTTCCGGCAGGAGGAATTCGAACCGAGCATCGCGTCCATATCACTCCCGCCGGCGTGCGGGTGCGGGTGACGTTTAACGGTGAGGTGATCGCATCGATTCGAGCGGGGACTGACTGGCGCACTTCCGCAGACGGGAGCTGCAACGGAACCCGCATCGCCAGCGGGATCAATGCGCCGAAATGACGCTAAACTCGCGCCAATGCAACCGATCATCTCCATTTCGAATCTGACCAAAACCTACGCATCGGGCCTGCAAGCGCTGAAGCGCATCGACCTCGAAATCCGCAAGGGCGAGATCTTCGCCCTGCTGGGTCCCAACGGCGCCGGGAAAACGACGCTGATCAGCATTATCTGCGGGATGGTCACGCCGACCACGGGAACGGTGCTCGCCGACGGCCACGACATCGTGCGCGATTACCGCGCCTCGCGGTCGAGGATTGGCCTGGTGCCCCAGGAGCTTCATACGGACATGTTCGAGACGACGTGGAATACCGTTCGCTTCAGCCGCGGGCTGTTCGGACGCGCGCCGGACGCCGCGCACCTCGAAAAGGTACTGCGCGACCTGTCTCTGTGGGACAGGCGCAACGACAAGATCATGACGCTGTCGGGCGGCATGAAGCGCCGCGTCCTGATCGCCAAGGCGCTTGCGCACGAGCCGGAGATCCTGTTCCTCGACGAACCGACGGCGGGCGTTGATGTCGAATTTCGGCGCGAAATGTGGGCGCTGGTTCGCCGGCTTCGCGACAACGGAGTCACCATCATCCTGACCACGCACTACATCGACGAAGCGGAGGAGATGGCTGACCGCATCGGCGTGATCAGCAAGGGAGAATTGATCCTGGTCGAAGACAAGACCGAACTCATGAAGAAGCTCGGCAAGAAGCAAATGACACTGCATCTGCAGGAGCCGATGGCGGACATCCCCGCGGGCTTGAGCGACTGGCGCCTGGTCCTGAAGGATGGCGGCAACGAGCTGGAATACAACTTCGACGCGCGCGAGGAAAGCACGGGCATCCCCGCTCTGTTGCGCCGTCTGAGCGAGCTGGGGATCGGGTTCAAGGACCTGCAAACCCGGCAAAGCTCGCTGGAGGATATTTTCGTCAGCCTGGTCGGAAAGAACTCGCCCGGCAACAGCACGGTGAGCGAGCGCACATGAGTACGGCGACGGAATTTCCGGCATTCAACCGCCATGGCGTCCTGGCGATCTACCGCTTCGAGCTGGCGCGCTTCAAGCGCACTATCTGGCAGAGCCTGGTGACGCCGGTGATCACCACGTCGCTCTACTTCGTGGTGTTCGGCGCCGCGATCGGCGCGCGCATGAGCGAAGTGGGCGGCGTGC
>JAYWDM010000189.1:0-6245 GCA_043779885.1 Betaproteobacteria bacterium
AATGCGTTTGAATCGAAGCCATCCCCATCCCGCCCTTCCCCTTGAAGGGGAAGGAGAGATCAGCGCAATGCGTTTGAATCGAAGCCATCCCCATCCCGCTCTTCCCCTTGAATTTGCATTTCATTCACACGTCCTTCAGATACCGCTGCTCGATTTCGCGCCAGCGCGCGGCGTTCACCGCCTCTTCGCGATCGTTGAACGTCGCAAGCTCGCTCTCGATCGCCGCTGTGTCACCGTCCCGCTTCAATACCGCCAGTACTTTCTTCGCCGCCGCGATTGCCGCGCGGTGCGTCTGCGACGGGTAGATGCCGAGCCGGTAGCCCATCGCTGCGAGTTGCGCGGCGGGGAGCGGCGGGGTCTTGCCGCCTTCGAAGACGTTCGCGATAGCAGGCTTGGCGATCGACCGGGGTATCGCGGCGAGTTCCTCGACGTTCTGCGGCGCTTCGACGAATCCGACGTCGGCGCCGGCTTCAAGGTACGCGTTCATGCGGTCGAGCGCGGCCGGCATGCCTTCGACCGCGCGCGCATCGGTGCGCGCGATGATTACCATGTCAGCGTCGCGGCGGGTGTCGAGCGCGGCCTTGATCTTGCCGACCATCTCGGCTTTGCTCACGAGCAGCTTGCCTTCATAGTGGCCGCACTTCTTGGGGGATATCTGGTCCTCGAGGTGAAAAGCGGCCACGCCCGTTTTTTCGTACTCGCGCACGCTGCGCACGACGTTCACCGCATTGCCGTAGCCGCTGTCCATGTCGCTGATGACGGGAATTTCGAGGGCCTCGACCGTGCGCGATATCCACGGCACGATCTCTGCCATCGTCAGGAGCCCGATGTCCGGGTAGCCGTTCGCGCGCGAATAGCCGCCGCCCGTGAGGTAGACCGCCTCGAACCCGGCAAGTTGGACGAGACGCGCGGTCAACGTGTCATAGGCGCCGGGCGCAATGACATAGCCCGGTGCCGAGATGAGTTGTCTTAATTTCTGGCGAGGATTCATGTGCGCCGCTTTTAGTTGAGCCGTTGGCGTATGAAGTACTGGAGCAGGCCGCCGTGACGGAAGTATTCGACCTCCTGCGTGGTGTCGAGCCGCGAGCGCAGCGTGATCGTTTCGCGCCCGCCATCGCTGCGGGTGATGGTGCAGGCATGCTGCATGCGGGGAGTGAGTGTTCCCTCGAAGCCGGTGATATCGAAAAGTTCGCTGCCGTCGAGCGCCAGCGTCATGCGGGTCACGCCGTTCCCGAATTGCAGCGGCAGCACGCCCATGCCAACCAGGTTGGAGCGATGGATGCGTTCGAACGATTCCGCGATGACCGCGCGCACGCCGAGCAGGCGTGCGCCTTTGGCTGCCCAGTCGCGCGAAGAGCCGGCGCCGTATTCCGCGCCGGCGACGATGACGAGCGGCACGCCGTCACGGCGGTAGCGTTGCGCGGCGTCGAACAGGGTCATCTGCCCGCCGTCGGGCTGGTGGCGCGTGCAGCCGCCTTCCGTCTGCGGCGTCATCTCGTTGCGAATGCGGATGTTGGCGAACGTGCCGCGTATCATCACGTCGTGGTTGTTGCGCCGCGACGCGTAGTTCACGAAGTCGCGCCGCTCTATGCCCAGCGATTGCAGGTATTGCGCGGCGGGTGTGCCCGGCGAAATCGCGCCGATCGGGGATATGTGGTCGGTAGTCAGCATGTCGCCGAACATCGCAAGCACGCGCGCGGCGTGGATGTCGCGCGGCGGCGCAGGTTGCACCTGCAGGTCTTCGAAGAACGGCGGGCGCCGGATGAAGGTGCTCTCGGGCTGCCATGCGAAAGTGGTGCCGCCCGGGGTTTCGATCGCGCGCCAGTCCGGCGTGCCCTGTTCGATGTCGCCATAGCGCTTTTTGAAAAGTTCGGGTGTGAGCGTCGCGGCGACGATTGCCTGCACCTCCGCGGATGCCGGCCACAGTTCCTTCAGATAAACGGGCTTGCCGTCGCGGTCATGGCCGAGCGGTTCGGTCGTGAGGTCCCGGAGGATGGTGCCGGCAAGCGCATACGCGACGACCAGCGGCGGCGAGGCGAGATAATTCGCGCGCACGCTGGGATGGATGCGGCCTTCGAAGTTGCGGTTGCCGGAGAGCACCGCGACCGCGGCACAGTCGCTCCGCGCGATGTCTTCAGCGAGCGCGTCGTCGAGCGGCCCGGAATTTCCCATGCAGGTCATGCAGCCGTAGCCGACGACGCTGAAGCCGAGCGTTTCCAGCGGAGCCAGCAGTCCGCAGCGTTGCAGATAGTCGGCGACCACGCGCGAACCCGGCGAGAACGACGTCTTCACGCGAGCCGCGGGTTGCAAACCGCGCGCGACGGCGTTGCGCGCGAACAGCCCCGCGCCGATCATCGCCGAGGGATTCGACGTGTTGGTGCAACTCGCAATAGCGGCGATAACGACGTCGCCGTCCCTGACCGTGCCCGTACAGGCTTGGGGCGGATAAGCGGTGCGGAAAGCGGCCGGCGCCGCGGCAAGCGACAGGCGCTCGTGCGGCCTGCGCGGCCCCGCGATCGACGGTTCGACCGCCGCCAGATCGATATCTATGATGCGCGTGTAATCGGGAATTGGCGTGCCGGCATCCCGCCACAGGCCCTGCGCTTTCGCGTACGCCTCCACGAGCATGACTGCGTTTTCCTCGCGTCCGGTGAGGCGCAGGTAGCGCAGCGTTTCGCCGTCGATCGGGAAGTAACCCATGGTGGCGCCGAACTCGGGCGTCATGTTCGAAATCGTCGAGCGATCGGGCAGGGCGAGCGCGTCCACGCCGGGCCCGCAGTATTCGACGAAGGCGGCGATCAACTTGTGCTGCCGCAGTGTTTGCGTGATGGTAAGCACGACGTCGGTCGTGGTGACGCCCGGTTGCGGTTGGCCTGACAACCGGCAGCCGATCACTTCGGGTATCAGCATGGCCACCGGTTCGCCGAGGGTCGCGGCGCCGCCCTCCAAACCGCCGACGCCCCAGCCGATGACGCCGAGGCTGCCGATCATCGGCGTATGGCTGTCCATGCCGAGCACCGAGTCAGGATACGCGAACGTGCGGGCGCCGGATTCGCGTGTCCACACCACGCGCGCGATATGCTCGAGATTGATCTGGTGGCAGATGCCGGCGCCGGGCGGAATCAGGCGCAGGTTGTCGAACGCCCGCGCGCCCCAGCGCAGGAACGCGAAACGCTCGCGATTGCGCTCGATCTCGATGCGCATATTGCGTTGAAGCGCCCCGGCGCTGCCGGTGTGATCCACCATCACGGAGTGGTCGATGATGAAATCCACCGGCACCGCCGGATTGATGCGCCGCGGATCGCCGCCGAGCTGCACCATGGCGTCGCGCATCGCCGCCATGTCGCCCAGGAGCGGTATGCCCGACGAATCGACCATCAGCACGCGCGTCGGCTTGAAGCCGATTTCGCGCTCTGAGCTGCGTGTCCGCAGCCACGCCGCAATCGCATCGGCGTCCTGCGTCGTCGCCGTGCCTTCGGCATGCTGGCGCAGCACGTTCTCCAGCACGACCTTGAGCGTATACGGCAGCCGGTCGACACCCGCGAGGCCCATCTCCCCGGCCGCGGCAAGGCTGTAGTAGTCATACGCCTTGCCGTTTACGTTGAGCTCGCGCAGCGTGCGTGCGCCCTCGATTTCATGTCCCATGCCGGTGATCCCGCCAGTCCCTAGTCCGCGCGCGCGCCAGAGGCTTTCACGGCTTTGCCCCACTTGTCGATTTCGTTGTTGATGTAGCGCGCGGTCTCCTGCGGCGTGTTGCCCACGGGTTCCGCGCCGTCGCGTGCGAGCCGTTCAATTACGTCCGCCTCCTTTAGCGCCCTGGCGCATTCGGCGTGCAGCTTCGCAATGATTTCATTGGGCGTTCCGGCGGGCGCGAGCAGGAAGTAGGAGACCACCGTTTCGTAACCGGGCAATGTTTCAGCGATGGCGGGTACGTCGGGCAGAATAGCCGAGCGTTTGAGACTGCTGACGCCCATTGCGCGCAGCCGCCCGGAGCGCACGTGCGGCAGCGACGTGATGAGCGTGGCGAACATCAGTTGGGTCTGGCCGGCGATCACGTCGATCAGCGCCGGCGCCGAGCCCTTGTACGGCACATGCGTCATCCGGATGCCGGCCATCGAATTGAATATCTCGTTGGCGAGATGGCCGCCGCTGCCGCTGCCCGCCGAGCCGTAGAGCAGCTCGCCCGGGTGCGCTTTGGCCAATGCAATCAGCTCCTTCACGTTCCTGGCCGGAAGGGACGGATGAACGTTTAACATCTGCGGCTGCACGGCGACCTGCGTGATCGGCGCGAATGCTTTGACGGTGTCGAACGGCAGCCTGGGATAGAGCGCGGGATTGATCACGTGGCTGTGGTAGGCGAGGAGCAGCGTGTAGCCGTCGGGCGCCGATCTCGCGACGACTTCCGTGCCGACGACGCCACCCGAGCCGGCGCGGTTTTCCACCACGAACGACTGGCCGAGCGCCGCCGTGAGCTTTTGGGTCAGCAGGCGGCCCAGGGTGTCGGCGCTGCCGCCGGCCGCGGTGGACACGATCACGCGCACCGCCTTTGCCGGGTAAGATTGGGCAGATGCGTGGGCCGCGATGGTGCTGATCACTGCAGCGCACATCAGCGCGGAGATCCGTGTATGACGTGACATGGGTTTCGTCCTCATGCGCAATCGTTTCGCGTCGCCGCTCGTCAGTATGACGTCGGCCACGCGGCGAGCAGGTGCCTGCCAACCCCGTTGGTGTGACGCAACCGGTGCACGTCCAGCATGCGGATCAGGTAATCGCGCGTCCGGTCGGGACGAATCACGTCCTGTACCGCGTAGATCGACGCCAGATCGTAGACCGAACTGTCTTTCTGCATCTGTCCGAGCTGGTCGTCGAAACCCGGTTCGCCGGGTTTCAATCCGCACACGATGGTGACCGCGTAGTTCGGGTCCATGAAGCTCACCTCGGCAGTCGGCCAGGCGACAAATTCGTCCGAATTGCGCCCGCCGCCCATGTTGATGTAGGCCTGACCGTAACTCTTGCGCACGAGCACGGTGAGCTTGGGCACGCTGACGAGCGCCAGCGCGTTCATGAAATTCATGATCTTGCCGGGCGCGCGTTTGCGTTCGGCTTCAACGCCGATCGCGAAGCCCGGCGTGTCGACGAACATCACGATGGGTATGTTGTAGGAGTCGCACAGCACGAGGAAGCTGACGATCTTGTCGCACGCATCCGCGTCGAGCGCGCCGCCTTTGTAGAGCGGATTGTTGGCGACGAGCCCGACCGTCTTGCCGTTAAGGCGCGCGAGCGCGGTGACACCCGCCTTGCCGAAGCGCGCCTTCAATTCGAAATAACTGTCGCGGTCGACGACGGCTTGCACGAGTTTGCGCATGTCGTAGACCTGGGTGCGGCTCGCCGGCAGCATCTGCAAAATGTCTTTGCATGCGTCACCGGACCCCGCCGGCACCGGCTTTTCCGGCGGCGCCTCGTTCTGATGGCCCGGCAGATAGGACAAGAAAGTCTTGATGGCGTCGAGCGCCTGCTCGTCGGTATCGACGACCTGATCAGCGAGACCGGTGGAGTCCGCATGTACGCGCCAGCCGCCGAGTTCTTCGGCGTCGACCGGGTCGCTCATCGCGAGCGAGGCGAGCAGGGAACTGGAGACCGCGATGATCGCGCCCTTGCGCATCACATTGAAATCGGCGAGGCAGCAGTACCATGTCGACGAGCCGTAACACAGCCCCAGCGCCGCCGATACCCACGGCGATTCACGCTGACGCAGGTATTGATGCGGATCGAGCGCAAGCAGCGAGCCCATGCCGCGCGCGCCCATGTTGTCCGGCAGCCGCGCGCCGGACGATTCGCCCAGAAACACCAGCGGAATGCCGCGCGCTACCGCGGCGCGCTTCATCTGGCCGATTTTTTTCATGTTGGTCGAGCTGCTTGATGCGCCCATCACGGTGAAATCGTTGGACACGCACGCGGCTTCGCGGCCGTGGATTTTGCCGTAGCCGGTGATCTTGCCGTCGCCGGGACTGCGGTCGCGCGCGTCGGAATAGGCGGACGTGGCGAACAGTCCCGACTCGATGAACGTGTCCTGATCGAAGAGATAGTCGAGGCGCTCGCGCGCGTTGAGCACGCCGGCAGCGCGGCGGCGGGCGAGCTTGGCGGTTCCGCCCATGGCGAGCGCCAGTGCGCGGCGTTGTTCGAGATCGTTCAGCAAATCATCGTGTGCCATTGTTGTGCCTGTGAGTCCATTTCAATACGAGGGT
>JAYWDM010000190.1:0-6199 GCA_043779885.1 Betaproteobacteria bacterium
GGAGTGCAGGTGCTGTCGGACGTGAACAATACGGCCCCGCACGACGACAAGTCACGCGACATCCTGTTCGGCAAGACGCAATTCGCCCGACGCTGACGCGTGATCGTAGCGCGACAGCCACAGCCGGCGCACCTCCGCGCGCACCAGCGTTTTCTCCCTGGCAGCCCTTTCACCTGGTCGGGACGGCATGAATAACGCCGGGAAAAACGTCGCCCTGTTATCGGCATGCCAGGGGCTGCTGATGACCAACAACTCGATATTGATCGCGACCAATGGACTCGCCGGATACGCACTGGCGACGGACAAGTCGCTCGCCACGTTGCCCGTGACCGCCTACATTCTCGGCGCCGCGCTGACCACCGTGCCCATGTCTCTGCTGATGCGGCGACTGGGGCGTCGCGCCGGTTTCATGCTGGGCGCACTGTTCGGCGTCGCGGGCGCGCTCATTTGCGGGTATGCCGCGTTTACGCGTGATTTCGGCGTGCTCTGCGCCGGCGCACTGGTGCTCGGCGTCTACAACGCAACCGGCCAGTATTACCGCTTTGCGGCAGCCGATAGCGCGAGCGCGGATTTCAAGAGCAAAGCTATTTCACTGGTCCTCGCAGGCGGTATCGCCGGGGGTATTCTCGGGCCGGAATCGAGCAAGCTAACCAAGGATTATTTTTCGCAAGCGGTGTTCGCCGGATCGTATTTGTCGCTGGGCGTATTTTGTTTGCTCGCCATCGCGGTGCTGTCGTTCATCCGGATACCGCCACTGACCGCGGCGGAGCAGAAGGACACGGGACGGCCGCTTTCGGTGATCGCGCGTCAGCCGGCCTTTCTCGTTGCGGTAATGAGCGCGGTGATCGGCTTTGGCGTGATGAGCCTGCTGATGACGGCAACGCCACTGGCGATGGGCGCGTGTCAACTGCCGTTTAGCGATGCGGCGTTCGTGATCCAGTGGCATGTAATCGCCATGTTCGCGCCGTCATTTTTCACCGGCGCGCTGATCCGGCGTTTCGGCGTAATCAACGTCATGCTGGCGGGAGTGGGACTGTCCCTATGCTGTGTAGCTTTCGCGCTTTCGGGGCTGGAAGTCGTGCATTTCTGGGTGGCTCTGGTCCTGCTGGGCGTGGGTTGGAACTTCATGTTTATCGGCGGCACGACGCTGCTCACCGAATGTCACACGCCCGGCGAACGCGGCAAAGTGCAGGGCGCGAACGATCTGGCCATTTTCATTACGATGATCGCAACCTCGCTGTCGTCAGGTCTGTTGTTCACACTACAGGGCTGGGCGCTGATGAATAAACTTGCAGTTCCCTTCCTGCTGGCCGCCGCCGCCGCCATGCTGTGGCTGGCATACCTGCGGCGAAACGTTCAGACGATAACGTAACCTATTGAATAAAAAAGAGTAAGTTTTTTTGAATGGCAGGTCATCGGAAGGCTATAAAGAGCCGGTGATTTGCGCTACAATTTCCGTCCTTTCCGCCCGCGCTAGCTGGGCGACTTACATAAGCATCTGATCCGAAGAAAAGATTCGGGTTCTGGACGGGAGTAGGCGGGTAATGACGCAAGCGGCCACAGCAACACGCATTCCGGACACCGGTGGGACTCCGGACTACGTGCGACATAAAAAACTGAAGGCCTGGGTGTGCGAAATTGCGCAACTGACGAAGCCAGCCGAGATCTATTGGTGCGACGGGTCGCAACTGGAATACGACCGGCTGTGTGCGGGGATGGTGCAAAGTGGCACGCTGGTTCGCCTCGACGCCGTGAAACGCCCCAACTCTTATCTTGCGCGTTCCGATCCGGATGACGTCGCACGGATGGAAGACCGCACGTTCGTTTGCAGCCCTGGCAAGGACGAAGCCGGTCCCAACAATAACTGGATAGCGCCGGCCGAGATGAAGGCGACGCTGAACAAACTGTTTGACGGCTGCATGCGCGGCCGCACCTTGTACGTGATCCCGTTCAGCATGGGGCCGCTCGGCTCGCATATTTCCCATATCGGCGTGGAACTCACCGATTCGCCGTACGTCGCGGTCAGCATGCGCATCATGACGCGCATGGGGCGGGATGTCCTTGACGTCCTGGGCGAGGATGGGTTTTTCGTGCCGTGCGTGCACTCGGTCGGCATGCCGCTGGCGGCGGGGCAGAAGGACGTAGCGTGGCCCAGCCATAAGACGGAGAAATGGATCGTTCATTTTCCGGATGAAAAGTCGATCTGGTCGTTTGGCAGTGGCTATGGCGGCAACGCATTGCTGGGCAAGAAATGCTTCGCCCTGCGCATCGCGTCGATCATGGCGCGCGAACAGGGTTGGCTGGCCGAGCACATGCTGATACTCGGGATCCAGCCGCCGGGCGGCGAGAAGCAATATATCGCGGCTGCATTTCCAAGCGCGTGCGGCAAGACCAACCTCGCCATGCTGATACCGCCAAAAGCGCTGGCAGGCTGGAAGGTAACGACCATCGGCGAAGATATTGCGTGGATCAAGCCCGGCAAGGATGGACGGCTGTACGCGATTAACCCGGAGGCGGGGGCCTTCGGCGTCGCACCCGGGACATCCAACATCACCAACTCCAATTGCATGTCCGCGCTCGGCAGCAACGTTATCTTTACAAATGTCGCGATGACCCCGGACGGCGACGTCTGGTGGGAAGGCATGACGAAAACGCCGCCGGAAAACCTCATCGACTGGCAGGGCAAGGAATGGACGCCGGACTGCGGTCGCAAGGCAGCGCATCCCAACGCGCGTTTCACCGTCCACTCGTCGCAGATCCCGTGCGCCGATCCCGACTGGGAAAATCCGGCGGGCGTGCCCATATCCGCCTTCCTTTTCGGCGGCCGGCGTAGTACGACTGTGCCCTTGGTCACCGAAGCGCGGGATTGGGCAAGTGGTGTCTATCTCGCAGCGACCATGGCATCCGAAACGACCGCCGCCATGACGGGCGCGCAAGGCGTCGTGCGGCGCGATCCGTTCGCGATGTTGCCGTTCTGCGGCTATCACTTTGGCGACTATTTCCAGCACTGGCTGAATATGGGCGGCACGGTGGCGAATCCGCCGCGCATCTTCGGTGTGAACTGGTTTCGCCTCGACGAGAACGGCAAGTTCATGTGGCCGGGTTTTGGCGAGAACATGCGCGTGCTCAAATGGATCGTCGAGCGTTGCGGCGGGCGTGCGCAGGCGGTCGATACGCCGCTCGGGCGAGCGCCGAGTTACGAGGATCTCGATGTGGCGGACATGGAAGGCATGAACCGCGACCGCTTCGATAAACTGATGTCGCTGGACGCCACACTATGGCGCAAGGAACTGCAGGACCACGATGTGCTGTTCGAGAATTTGCGGGAACGGCTGCCCCATGCGCTGAAACTGGAGCGTGAAACGCTCGAGGCCAATTTCCGGTAACCCACGCTAAATCTCCTTACGAGTGGTTACCAACGCCCGCCGGCTTGCCGGTGGGCGTTTTTTTTGGAACGCGCCGCGCAACCGTCGGCGCGCCCATATGCCATGCCCGCTCAGGGATAGTTTTTCCAGAATTCGGGCGTATACGCGCGCACTTCCTGGCGCTGCTCGCCCAGTCCGCCGATACCCAGCGTCATGACGTCGCCCGGCTTCAGAAAGACCGGCGGTTTCTTGCCGAGTCCGACGCCGGGCGGAGTGCCGGTCGCAATGACGTCGCCGGGAAGCAAGGTCATGAAACGGCTGATATAGCTCACGAGATGGGCCGCGCCGAAAATCATGGTGCGCGTGTTGCCCGTTTGCATGCGCTGTCCGTTCAGGTCCAGCCACATGTCGAGCGCCTGGGGGTTGGGAACTTCATCGGTCGTCACGAGGTAGGGACCGATCGGGCCGAAGGTGTCGCAGCCCTTGCCGCGATCCCATTGGCTGCCACGTTCAAGCTGATAATTTCGTTCCGAAACGTCATTGACGACACAATACCCGGCAACATAGTCGAGCGCACGATCCTCCGGAACGTAACGCGCAGTCGAGCCGATCACAATGCCGAGTTCTACTTCCCAATCGCCTTTGAGTGCGTCTTTGGGCAATACGACGGGGTCATTCGGTCCCGTAATCGAGGTCGTCGTCTTGCTGAAAAGGATGGGCTCGGTCGGCACCGGCATGCCGGCTTCAGCGGCGTGGTCGGAGTAGTTGAGGCCTACCGCCACGAACTTGCTGATGCCGATGAACGGCACGCCCAGCCGCGGCTTGCCTTTGACGAGCGGCAGCGACTCCGGCTTGATCGCGCGCAGTTTTCTGAGACCCGCCGGCGAAATGGCCTGTGGGTCGAGATTGCCGATTACGTCCGACAAATCGCGAATCTGGTCCGCATGGTCGAGTAAACCGGGTTTTTCGTAACCATTTTTTCCGTAACGCAGCAGCTTCATCTGATTATTCCTGCCTTTCCTTTGACACGATGAGAATAGGACGCACGTGGTTAGCTTCGCGGTCCGGTCACAGCCCGGCGCGACTCTTGCCCCTTACCGCGCGGTTTACGACATTGACCGGCCACTCGCCGGTCAGAACCCGGCGGACCTCGCCGGGCGCGCCGGCCTGCAGGCCCACCATCGCCTGCTCGCTGTACCAGGCCGCATGCGGGTTGATGATGACGTTCTCGCGCCCGCGCAGCGGATGCGGATCGGGCAAGGGTTCCGGGTCTATCGTGTCGAGCGCGCAGCCGGCGATTTTTTTGCCGTCGAGCGCGCGCACGAGAGCCGCGGTGTCGACGATCGGACCGCGCGCGCAATTGATCAGAATTGCGCCCGGTTTCATCTGCGAGAACGCTTCATCGTTGATCATCCCGCGGGTCTGCGGCATGAGCGGCGGGTGCAGCGATACAAAGTCAGCTTCCGCCAGCATTGCGGCTAATTCCATTTTCCTGCCGGGTTCGCTGAACTGGCCCTCTTTGATGAACGGGTCGGCGAACAGCACCCGCATGCCGAAGGCCGCCGCGCGCACGGCAACGTGGCGCGCGATGTTGCCAAAGCCGACCAGTCCCAGCGTGCTGCCCGCCAGCCGGAACATCGGCTTGCCGGGCGGCACTTCCCAGCGACCGGCGCGCACCATGCGGTCGTAAAAGGCGATTTTGCGCGCAGCCGCCAGCAGGAGCGCCATGGTGTGCTCGGCAACTTCCTCGATGCAGTAAGTCGGGTTGTTGGTGACGATGATGCCGGCTTGCGTGGCAGCGTCGAGGTCTATGGTGTCTACGCCGATACCGTAGCGCGCGATGATCTTGCAGCGCGGCATCTGCGCCATGACTTCCGCGGTGATGGGACCCGCATAGGTGTTCAGCAGAGCGTCGCAGTCTTTGGCCTCGGGCAGAAACTCGTCGGGCTTTTTGGTTTGCAGCGGGACGAGATCCGCCAATCCGGCGAGGGTTTTCTTTTCAACGTCGAGCGATTCCCATACGTAATCGGTGAGGACCACTTTTGCTTTTGCCGCCATGCTTGCTCCTTCGTAGATAGCCATGCGCCAGGTGCGCCGTGCACACTGCTATTGCGTTGCGTAAATTTCCTTGTTCCAGCAGTTTGGCGCCGGTCTGCCATCCAGCACCGCCAGTATATTATCCACCACCACGTTGGCCATGGCCTCCCGCAACGCGCTGACCGCGCTGCCCATGTGCGGAGTGATTACGGTGTTTGGGAAGCCCAGCAGCACGGGGTCGATGTCGGGTTCATGTTCGAAAACGTCGAGCCCCGCACCGGCAATGCGGCGTTCCGTCAGCGCGCTGATCAGGGCCTGTTCGTCGACGATCGGTCCGCGCGACGTATTGATCAGACAGGCGGTCGGTTTCATCATAGCGAACTCTCGCGCACCGATCAGGTGGTGCGTGGCCGCAGTCAAATTGGCGTGTATCGACACAATGTCCGCATTGGCCAGAAGTTCGTCGAATGCGACCCACGTCATGCCGAGCGCTTTCTCGTCGTCCGTGGCCAGCCGCCGCGGGTCGTGATAGATCACGCGCAGCGGAAAGCCGCGTGCACGCTGCGCAACCGCGCGGCCGACGCCGCCGACGCCGACCAGACCCAGGGTTTTTCCCGAAATGCCGCCGGCTTCAAAATATGCGGACTGCGAGCCGGGTATCGTGCCGGCGCGCACGCGCCGGTCGGCTTCGGTCACGCGCCTGCCCACCGCAAACATGAGCGCCCACGCGAGATCGGCGGTTGCGTCGTTCAGGAGGGCGCCGGGAATCACCGTTACCGGAATGCGGCGCGCCGTCG